>NZ_VRVF01000010.1:0-101617 GCF_008040045.1 Methylobacterium sp. WL8
ATGTCGAGGGGGCGTTCCGGCGGCGGGTCGGGCGTCTCGGTGCGGGCGCGGCGGGCGGCCTCCTCGGCGGCCTGGGCCTTGAGCCGGGCTTGGCGCGCCGCCTCCTCCGCCGCGGCCTTGTCCACCATCGCCCTGTCCGCCGTCGCTTTGTCCGCCGCAGCCTTCTCGGCAGCCGCCTTGTCCGCCGCGACCTTGAGGGCGGCGGCGCGCGCCTTGTCCATCTCGATCCGGGCGCGGCGGCGCTGACGCTCGGTCTGGTCGGCCTCGATCAGCTCGATCGTTTCCAGCTCGCGCTGCAGCACCAAGGCGGCGAGGCCCGTGGTGAGCGGTCCGACGTCCAGGCTGCGCTCGGGCGCGGCGAGGGGTCCGGCGAGCCCGAGCTGGATCGCAGGGAGGCCGCCGCCCCAGCCCTTCGGCGCCGTGCCGCCCGAAAGCGTGCCGCGGGCGTCGAGCCGGCTCGTCCGGAAATCGTAGCCCAGCGTCCCGCTCCAGCGCGCCGCGCCGAGATCGAGGTCGAGCGGGCCGGCCCGCAGGGTCCCGCCGATGACGGTCGCCGGCGCGGACGCCGTCTGCGTCGTGCCGGCGGCGGCCTTCGACAGCTCCTCCGCGACGAGGGCTTGGAGCCGGCCGTCGCGCAACGGGTCCTCGATCTGGAGCGCGCGGGCGAGCGCCCGGCCGATCGCGGCGGGATCGGTCTCGGGCAGGTTGAGGGCGGCCAGCGTGACGCTGCCCGTGCCCGAAAGGTTTGCCGCCAGGGCCGCAACATCCTCGCCGGAGGTGCCGAAGCGCAGGGCGGCGGAGAGCCGGCCGCCGAGCGGCCCGCCGTCGGCCAGCGCCGGGATCGCCACGTCGGCGACGGTGCCCTCGCCCGCGATCGCTGCGAGGCCGCTGCGCCGCGACAGGCTCGCCGAACCGGCGATCCTGCCCTCGGCGAGCTTGGCCGAGAGGTCGCGCACGCTCAGCGTCCCATCCTCGAGCCCGAGCGCCGCGGCGGCGCCCGTGGCGACGAGGCCGCGCCCGAGGTCGAGCCGTTCGACCCGCAGGTCGAGGGCGGCCGTTAGACCCGGCGCGGGCGGGGCGCCGAACCGCCCGGCGGCGCCCGGCGGCATCACCAGGGCGGCGGCGAGCTGCGGCAGGGACAGGCGGTCGAGGCGCGCGGTCCCCGACAGGGCCCCGTCCGGGATCCGCACGAGGTTCGCGTCGAGGGCCGCCCCGGCGATCCGCCCGGAGAGCGCGGCGCGCGCGTCGTCGCCCTGGCGGGTCAGGGCGACGGAGAGGTCCGCCGGCCACGGGCCCGGCGCGAGGGCGGCGGCGCCCGCAAGCGTCAGGAACGGGCCGAGGTCGGCGGTCTGGAGCCGCAGGGCGCCGGCGGCGGGTGGGCCCCCGTCGCCGGGAAGCCGCAGCGGCGTCGCGGTCGACAGGCTCGCCCCGGCGATCGTGCCCGACGCCTGCAGCGACAGGCCCCCCTCCGCCGCGCGGGCGGCGACGAGGGACAGGTCGGCCGGCTGCTGCAGGCCGGCGATGTCGGCGCGGCCGAACCAGGTGCCGGCCCGCGGCGTCGCGAGGTGGACCTTCGCCCCCTCGACCGAGCCGGCGCGGCTGACCAGAGACAGGTCGAGGCTGCCGCCCGCGGCCTTGCCCTCTGCGGCGAGCCGCAGCGCGTCGGCATCGCCCGCGTCGCGCGCCAGCGTGACCGCGAGGTCGAGGGCGCCGGCCCGCAGGAAGGCGGGGATCAGCCGGGTCTCGGCGGTCCAGACCCGCTCGATCAGGGCGACGAGGGGGGCCGCCACCGGGGCGGAGATCCGGCCGGCGACGCGCCCCGCGCCGTCGGCGCCGATCCGCCCGGAGAGCTTCGCGTTGGCCCCGGCCAGATCGGTCACGTCGAGGCTGTCGACGACCAGCGCCGCCCCGTCCGACTGGATGCTGGCCGAGAGCGTGCCGTTCCCGCTGCCGGTCGCGCCGTAGCGCAGGTCGCGCGCCTCGATGGTGAGGCCGAGGTCGTGGTCGTGCAGGCCCGCGAGCGCGTTGCCGAGCGGCGGCAGGTTGGCGACGTCGAGGCCGCGGGCGCGGATCTGCGCATCGACGCGGCCGCGGGTCCGGCCCTCGGCCGCGGCGTAGCGGGCGTTGCCGGTGACCTGCGCCGTGCCGAGCCCGAGCCGGAGGTTGCGCAGGGAGTACGCGCCGCCGGCCGCGGAGACCTCGGCCGAGACCTCGATGGGCCGCCCGTCGAGGAGCGCCGTCGGCGGCCCGTCGAGGCCGAGCCGGCGCAGATACCGCCCGAGCCCGTCGGAGGCGGATGCGGCGAGCGTCACCGGGCCGGTGAAGCGCGGGCTCGGATCGGTGTCGATTTCGCCGCTCGCCGTCACGGTCGCCGCGCCCGGCGCCACGGCCGAGAAGCGCCGCAGCAGCAGGCCGCCGGCGCGCTCGATGGTGCCGGCCGCCTTGAGGTCGCTCCATTCCTCGAAGCCGAGCACGGCCGTCTCGACCGACAGGTCGAGGTCGAGCATCACCGGCAGGCCGGACGCCGCCTTGCCCGCCTTGCTACCCAGCTTGGGCAGGCCGCGCGCGAGGAAGGCCTGCCCGCCCGGCGAGAGCAGGAAGGCGTCGAGGTCGAGGCGGCGCGCACCGAGGGTCAGCCCCGCGCGCCAGCGCCGCAGGTCGATCTGGCCGCCGCCGGACAGGCGCAGGACCTGACCGCCCGGATCGATCTCGGCGTCGACGCCCTCGAACCGGACCAGCGCGCCGCTCGCCTTGAACTTGCCACCGAGGGTGAACGGCAGGTAGGCGCCCGCGGCCTGGGCCGGCGGGCCGACCACGAGGCGGGCGCTGCCCTCGGCCTCGGCGACGAGGGCGCGCGGCTCGGAGCCGCGGGTGCCGCGCGGGTCCGCCGGCACGAAGGCGACGCGGGCGTCGGCCTCGAAGCGCGGATGGGTGTCGCCGCCGCCCGAAAGCTTCAGCGCGACCGCGCCGTCCGCCCCCGGCTCGCCGCTGACGAGGGTGAACGGCAGGCCGCCGCTGCTGCCCGAGACCCGCCACGGGCCGACGAGCGCCGGCGCCTGGACCTGCACGGCCTCCGCGTAGAACTGGTCGGTGCGCCCGGTCGACGGCACGAACGTGGTGAGCAGCAGCTGCTGGACGTGAAGGTCTTCGACCGCGAGGTCGCGCCCGCGCAGGGTCTCGCCGAGGCCGGCAGGCACCACGAGGGCGTCGCCTTCGGTCACCGGCAGCTTGATCTCGGCGCGGCCGATCCGCGTCTCCGTGAACCGGACCGCGCCCGACAGCAGCGGGGTCAGGCCGAGCTCGGCCTTGACGAAACGCAGGTCGAGGGCGGGCTTTCCCGCATCGTCGCCGAGGTGCAGGCGGTCGAGGCGCAGGCGCGGCGAGGGCAGCAGCCGCACGTCGATGCGGCCCTCGGTGCGGACCGTCAGCCCGAGCGAGCGGCTCACGGTCGCGTCGACGAAGGCGCGATGGGCCGGCCAGTCGATGAAGGGGGGCACGGCGAGCGCCGCGACCAGGATCAGGATGACGGCGCCCGCGAGCGCGGTCAGAAGGTCACGCACCGTGATCGTTCCGCATGCATCCCGCGCCACCCGGCGGGTTCACGGCGGGCATAGCACGGCCGGCGGCAACCAGCGCCAGCGGGCTTTTGTCGGGGGCCGGCAGGGTCGTTTCAGGCAGGCCGCCGGATATTTACCGGATCGATCGAGCGCCCCCCCCTTCCCTCCCGCTCTGCGGGGGGAGGGAAGGGACGGTCCGCTTATCGCCGAGGGGCGACGACCACGCCCGGGGTGGGTTGAGGCGCCTGCATCTGCTGGCTGCGCTGGATCTCCATGCGCGTGGTGTTGTTCTGCGAGGTGATGTTCTGCTGCAGCGCCCGGGACTCGCTCTGGCGGGCGAAGGACTCGTTGGCGGCGTCGGGGTTGCCCTGCCGGACCTGCGCGAGGGCGGGGGTGGCGGCGAGGACGGCGAGGACGGCGATCGGCACGATGCGCATCGGGCGCTCCTGAATCTCGTGTGGTCTTTAATGATGTGGGTCTTGCGATGATCTGACCAAGCGGCCGAACGACCCTGGGTTCCCCGCCTGCGACTCCCCGCCTGCAACCGTGCGGGGTGGCGACATCGCGTCCGGGCCTCGACGCCGTTCGCGTTTTGGTCCAGGGATTGCCGATGCCGAATTCCTCGCATGCGACGCCGCCTTCCGACGCGGGGCGTGGCCCCAGCTCCATCGCCGCCCGCGCCATGGGGGGCTTGCGCCCGACCGCCGCGTCCTACTTGGATGGCCTGAACGAGGAGCAGCGCCGCGCCGTCGAGGCGACGGAAGGCCCCGTCCTGGTGCTGGCCGGCGCCGGCACCGGCAAGACCCGGGTGCTGACCACGCGCATCGCCCACCTGATCAGCACCGGCCGGGCGCGGCCGTTCGACATCCTGTCGGTGACCTTCACCAACAAGGCCGCGCGGGAGATGAAGCACCGGATCGGCACGCTGGTCGGGCCGGCCGGCGAGGGCATGCCCTGGCTCGGCACCTTCCACGCCATCGGCACCAAGATCCTGCGCCGCCACGCCGAGCTGGTGGGCCTGAAGTCCGACTTCACGATCCTCGGCACCGACGACCAGCTCCGCCTGATGAAGCAGGTGCTCAAGGACCAGAACATCGACGAGAAGCGCTGGCCGGCGCGCGCGCTCGGCCACGTCATCGACGGCTGGAAGAACCGCGGCCTCGGCCCGGACCAGATCCCCGCCGGCGAGGCGCAGGCCTTCGCCTTCGGCAAGGGCGGCGACCTCTACACCGCCTACCAGGCGCGGCTCGTGACCCTGAACGCGGTCGACTTCGGCGACCTGCTGCTGCTGTGCCTCAAGCTGTGGCGCGAGAACCCCGAAGTCCTGACCATCTATCAGGACAAGTTCCGCTACATCCTGGTCGACGAGTACCAGGACACGAACGTCGCCCAGTACCTCTGGCTCCGCCTGCTCGGGCAGACCCGGAAGAACATCGCCTGCGTCGGCGACGACGACCAGTCGATCTACGGCTGGCGTGGGGCCGAGGTCGACAACATCCTGCGCTTCGAGCACGATTTTCCCGGCGCCGTGGTGGTGCGGCTGGAGCGCAACTACCGCTCCACCGGCCACATCCTGGCCGCCGCCTCGGGCCTGATCGCCAAGAACCAGGGCCGGCTCGGCAAGACGCTGCGGACCGAGGACGAGCTCGGCGAGCCCGTCACCGTGTCGGGCGCCTGGGATTCCGAGGAGGAGGCGCGGCTTCTGGCGGAATCGATCGAGTCGCTCCAGGCCAAGCAGCACCCGCTTTCCGAAATCGCGGTGCTGGTGCGGATCTCGGCGCAGATGCGCGAGATCGAGGACCGCTTCGTCCAGCTCGGCCTGCCCTACCGGGTGATCGGCGGCCCGCGCTTCTACGAGCGCGCCGAGATCCGCGACGCGCTGGCGTACCTCCGCGCGACCAAGAACCCGTCCGACGACCTCGCCTTCGAGCGGATCGTGAACACCCCCAAGCGCGGCCTGGGCGACGCGACGCTGCAGCAGCTCCACCTCTATGCCCGCGCCGAGCAGGTGCCGCTCCTGCACGCCGCGCGAAAGCTCTGCGAGACCGACGAGCTCAAGCCGCGCGTCCGCTCGACGCTGCGCGCGCTCACCGAGAGCTTTTCGCGCTGGGCGCGGCTCGTCGAGAGCAACCCGCATTCCGAGGTGGCGCAGACCATCCTCGAGGAATCCGGCTACACCGAGATGTGGCAGAAGGAGAAGTCGGCCGACGCCGCCGGGCGCCTGGAAAACCTCAAGGAGTTCGTCCGCTCCATGGAGGAGTTCCCCGACATGGGCGCCTTCCTCGAGCACGTCTCGCTGGTGATGGAAGCCTCGGAGGCCGAGGGCGCCGACCGCGTCTCGCTGATGACCCTGCACGCGGCCAAGGGCCTGGAGTTCGACACGGTGTTCCTGCCCGGCTGGGAGGACGGCCTGTTCCCGAACCAGCGCGCGCTCGACGAGAGCGGCCGCGCCGGCCTGGAGGAGGAGCGGCGCCTCGCCCATGTCGGGCTCACGCGCGCCCGCAAGCGGGCAAAGCTGTCGTTCGCCGTCAACCGCCGCATCCACGGCCTGTGGTCCTCCACAATCCCCTCGCGCTTCATCGACGAATTGCCCGAGACCGCCGTCGACGTGATCGAGGCGCCGGCCCACTTCTCGGCGGGCGCCTCGCGGTTCGACCGCAACCCGCAGCCCTTCGGCTCCAGCTACGGCACGCCGGGCTGGCAGCGGGCGCAGGCCAACACCGGGCAAGGGAACGGCGGATCCGGCAACTTCGGCAAGGGCGCGGCGCACACCACCGCCCGCGGCTTCGGCGCCTCGCCCGGCGGCGGGCGCGGCGGGCCGCGCCAGATCGAAGGCGAGCTGATCGCAAAATCCACCGGCGCGCCCTCGGCCTTCGAGACCGGGATGCGGGTTCTGCACACCAAGTTCGGCCCCGGCGACGTGGCCGCGGTCGACGGCAACAAGCTCACCGTTGACTTCGACAAGGCCGGTCGCAAGATGGTGCTCGACAGCTTCCTGCAGCCGGCCTGACGCCGCCGCGGGACGGCGTCGGGTAGAGGCGTAGGACGCGACCTTGGGCGGACCGGACACGGCCCCATCCCCCGACCTTCCCGGCGTACGACACGCCCGTCTCCGAACCATTTCGGCAACACCCGTCCAACACCGTCATGCGGTCGTCGCAGGCGGCGATTCTATGGTGCGCGCGTTGCATGCTCCTGCAACGACGAGACCGGCCGCATTCGCGGCTCGCCTTGTCCACAAGCTTCGTGTCGTGGGCCGGAACCGGCTCGAGGCAGCCTGATTGCTTTGAGAGAGGCATAGTAAGCCCCGTCACGAAGGTAGAGCGAAGAGCGGTCCCGAGGTTAGCAAGTTCCTAGCTTAGCAAGTCCTTTTGGTTAGCAAGTCCCACGCGGAGTGTTGATCGATGAAAAGACGGCGCGCACGACTCGAGCTGGTTGAAGACCGCACGGTCCGGCTGCACAGGACCCGCTTCGACGAGGAACGAAACCTAGGCCCGATCCAACCGCTGACCGACCGGCAGGCCGAGTACCTCGACGCGCTGGCCCTCCACCCGCAGGTGATCGTGCTCGGCCCGGCCGGCACCGGGAAGACCTACATCGCCGGCACCCGCGCCGCCGACCTGCTGCGCCAGCGCCGCATCGCCAAGGTGATCATCACCCGCCCCAACGTCCCCGGCGGCCGCTCGCTCGGCTTCTTCCCCGGCACCCTCGAGGAGAAGATCGCCCCCTGGGTCGCGCCGCTCACCGAGGCGATGAAGGAGCGGATGGGCGCCGCCGCCTTCGAGATCGCCCTGAAGGCCGGCGACATCGAGATCGTGCCCTTCGAGGTGATGCGCGGGCGCACCTTCAAGGACTGCCTCGTGATCCTCGACGAGGCGCAGAACACGACCACCGCCGAGATCAAGATGTTCCTCACCCGCATCGGCGACGCGTGCCAGGTGATCATCAACGGCGACGTCTCGCAGACCGACCTGCGCGAGACCTCGGGCCTGCGCACCGTCATCCACCTGATCAAGAGCCGGATGATGCCGATCCCCGTCGTGGAGTTCACCCGCGACGACATCGTCCGCTCGGGGATCTGCGCCGAATGGGTGAAGGCGTTCGAGGAAACGAATCTCTGAGTTGTACGTTACCAGAGGCGGGTCGAAGCGGAGACCCGCCGCGCTTCTCCGGCGCGACTTCCTTCTCCCTTCCTTCGGACCCGGAGGATGGAATGGGTGCCGCGGCCCGACGACAAGAAACAGGATTATCTCCGTGAGGAAACTGACCTTCGCCGTTGCCGTGCTCGCCTCGCTCGGCGCCGCCGCGATCACCGCCCCCGCCTCTGCCGCCCCCGGCGCTCCGATGGGCGTGACCGCCCCCGACGCGATCGAGCATGTGCAGATGCACCGCATGGAGCGCCGCATGATGCATCGCCGGATGGAGCGCCGCATGATGCACCGTCACATGGAGCGCCGCATGATGCGTCGTCACATGGAGCGCCGCATGATGCGCCGCATGTGATCTGATCGCTTCGATCAGGTCGGCGACGGGGTCCTTCGGGGCCCCGTTTTTGTTTGCGGCATCCCCATCCCGCGCCGTCCCGCCGGATTGCCGCGGACTCCGCGGATTCCTATGTCGGAGCGCAGGCCGGGTTGCGGCTGCGACGCTTTCGGAGACCACATGCCCCCGTCCAACCGCCTGTTCGACGACTTCGCCCGCCTGATGACCGATGCCGCCGGCGCCGCGCAGGGCGTACGCCGCGAGGCCGAGACGGTGATCCGCGCCCAGGCCGAGCGGCTGATCCGCGACATGGACATCGCCTCCCGCGAAGAGCTCGACGTCCTGCGCGACATGGTCGCCACCTTGCGCTCGCAGAACGAGGCGCTGACCGCCCGCGTCGCGGCGCTGGAGGCCGACGCGAAGCCGCCCGCGGCCGCCGTCGCCGGGGCGAGCGAGGCGATCTGATCGACGGTGGCGAGGGCCGGGTCGCCGGCGCGAATCGGCCCCGGCGGGGCGGCGGGCTTGTACACAGGAAGCGCGCGCGAACGATCCATTTCCTGTTCACCGGCCGGGGGAAGCGCTTTGTGTCGCGAGTCCGCACCGGTCTATAGTCGGTGACGTACTGATTCGCCTTAACCCGCCGAAGACGGGACGCCGCAGAGCCGCCGCCACGAGGTATACCGTCCCATCGGGATAAGTGTCGTCGCGTCGTGACGTGGTTTCGTGCTTCGGTTCTTTCTTGTTCACCATGCCGCGGCGCTCGAATACGGCGGCGTCATTTCGGATCGTCATGCCACAGCTTCACGTCGACATCGAGGGCTACGATCGGATCGAGCACCCGCTCGATGTCGTCGAGCGGCTTGCCGCGCTCCGCGACTGGATCTTCGATCGCGCCGAGACGGACGAGATGTCCGTGGTGGTGGCCGGACGCTGGACCGAGTACCAGGTCGCCTTCACCTGGATCGAGGATGTCGAGGCGCTGCACGTCGCCTGCGCCTTCGACCTCAAGGTGCCGGACCGCCGCCGCACCGAGGTGCAGCGCCTGATCGCCCTGATCAACGAACAGCTCTGGATCGGCCATTTCGACCTGTGGTCGAGCGACGACGTGGTGATGTTCCGCCATTCCCTGCTGCTCGCCGGCGGCTCGGTGCCGACGCACCCGCAATGCGCCATGCTGTTGAAGTCGGCGGTCGAGGCGTGCGAGCGCTACTACCAGGCGTTCCAGTTCGTGCTCTGGGCCGGCAAGTCCGCCCGCGAGGCGCTGGACGCCGTGCTGTTCGAGACCGAAGGCGAGGCCTGAGGCGCACCATGGTGGGTTCCGCAGGCGGCGCCCTGCCCGCCTCCCTGACCCTCGTCGGGGCGGGCAAGATGGGCGGGGCGATGCTCGAGAGCTGGCTCGCGGCCGGCCTCGACCCGCATCGCACCACCGTCGTCGAGGCCCATCCGACCGAGGCTTTGCGTGTGCTCTGCACGGCGGGCGGCCTCGCCCTGAACCCGGCCACCGTCGCGCCGGCCGCCATCCTCGTCGTCGCGATCAAGCCGCAGGGCTTCCCTGACGCCGCGCCCGACCTCGACCGGATGGTCGGCCCCGACACCGTCGTCCTCTCGATCCTGGCGGGCAAGACCGTCGCCGACCTCGCAGGCCGACTGCCGAGCGCCCGGGCGATCGTGCGGGCGATGCCGAACCTCCCTGCCAGCATCGGCCGCGGCGCCACCGGCGCCTTCGCCAACGCGGCGGTGACGCCGGAGCGGCGTGACGCCGTCGCGGCCTTGCTGTCCGCCAACGGACTCGTCGAATGGGTCGGGTCGGAGGCCGAGATCGACGCGGTCACCGCCCTGTCGGGCTCCGGCCCGGCCTACGTCTTCCTGATGGTCGAGGCGATGGCCGAGGCCGGAATCGCCGCCGGGCTCGACCCGCAGGTGGCGGCGCGCCTCGCCCGCGCCACGGTCTGCGGCGCCGGCGCCCTCCTCGACGCGAGCGACCTGCCCGCATCGGAGTTGCGCCGCAACGTCACCTCGCCGGGCGGCACCACCGCCGCCGCCCTCGACGTGCTGATGCGCGCCGACGCGCTCAGTCCCCTTATGCGCGAGGCCGTCGCGGCGGCCAAGCGGCGGGCGGGCGAGCTGGCCGGCTGAGGATCACCGCCATAGGGCATGTTGCGTTCCTCCAACCCACCCCCCTCATCCTGAGGCGCCCGCGTCAGCGGGCCTCGAAGGAGCACTCCAGGGATCGCGCGCAAGCTGGAAGGCTCCTTCGAGGCCTCCGCTTCGCTGCGGCACCTCAGGATGAGGATGGTGGATGGGAATGGGCTGTGAAGGCTCGATCCGCCGACATCACCGGTCCAGGCCCGCCGGCACCAGCGCCACCCGGTCGAGTCCCTTGGCCAGCACCGATCCCCCGGGCGGGGCGTCGCGGAGTTC
Organism: Methylobacterium sp. WL8; assembly: GCF_008040045.1. Classification (NCBI taxonomy): domain Bacteria; kingdom Pseudomonadati; phylum Pseudomonadota; class Alphaproteobacteria; order Hyphomicrobiales; family Methylobacteriaceae; genus Methylobacterium; species Methylobacterium sp. WL8. The sequence goes on from NZ_VRVF01000010.1 coordinate 10,461, forward strand.
GCGCCAGTTCACCCCGGCGCCGTCCGGCAGGACGACCTCGCCGTCGAGGCGCATCGGGGCGTTCGCGTCGATCGCGGCGAGGCCGTCGAGGAGGCGGCGCGTGACCGGGACCGGCCAGAGCAGGTCGAGGTCCGAGGTGGTGGAGAGGTAGGCGAGGCCGGTCAGGCGTTGCCACAGCAGGCCGCCGAACACCTGCGGGACGACGCCGTATTCGGCGGCGAGCGCCAGCACCGCGTCGACGGTCGGATGCCAGGCCGGAGGCGCGGACGGGCGCGCGGCGGCGAGGGTCACCGGAGGGGACGGCGTGGCGTCGGTCCACGGCACTGCGAGGCCGATGCGGCGCTTGCCGTCGGCCGGCGGCAGCGGCAGCCCGGCGGGCAGGTGATCGCCTTCGCCGGGGAAGCGCCGCCGCACGATCACCGGCCGGCCGTCGCGCGCCCAGGTCGCGACGTGCGGCACGCCGTCGAGGTCGGGGCGCCCGGCCAGAAGCCGATGCCAGGCCTCGGGCGCCACCACGAACAGGTCGTGGCGGCGGATCGCCCTCACGCCCGCGCCGCCTCGACCACCCGCGCGGCGATGTCGTGCGCGACCGGGCGGCCGCCGCGGGCCTTGCCGAGGGCGTCGCGGTCGTCCTGCCGCGGCAAGTCTGTGATCAACGCCGCGATCTGCGGCCCGAGCGGCTGGACTGGGTCGAGCACCGCCTGCACCGCGCCGGCCTGGACCATGTTGTCGAGGCCGGGGGCGAAGACTGGCGTGGACTTGGCCATCGTCTCGAGCTTTTCCAGGGGCAGCTTGGTGACGCGGGCGACGGAGGGCAGGTCCATCACGCTCGGGTTGGCGCCGGGCAGCGCCACGAGGACCCGCGTCGCCAAAGCCGTGGCGATGAAGGCGCCGGCGGCCGAGTGGCCATAGATCAGGCCGATCGTCGGATGGCCCTGCGCGTCCGCCAGAAGGAGCGCCTTGGCCAGATGCGCCAGGCACTCGTTCAGGCCGAGCAGCTCGTCGCGCCGGCTCATGCGCTGGCTGTCGGAATCGACCAGCACCAGGATCGGCGCGGCGCCCCCGGCTCGCACCGTCGCCAGCACCGCGGCCGAGAGCGTCAGCGCGCCCTCGATCCCGAGCGGCGTGTCGCCGTCGACGCCGACCACCGAAAGGTCCCGGCCGTCGAGCGGACCGTGGCCGGTGATCAGCCCGTCGGCCACATTCACCGAATGGCCCTCGGGGAACAGCGAGGCCAGGATCTCAGCGAGCGTCATGAGTCGTCCCTTCGAGTCCGGCGACGAGGCCGTCGAAGTCGGCCGCCGACAGCGCCGGCACGCCGGCCGGATCGTTGACGCCGAGGCGCGCCCAGATCGCGGTGGCGTCGCGGCAATCGCCGAAGCGCGCGATGCGGGCTTCGAGCCGCGCCTGCTCCGCCTCCAGCGTCGCGAGGTCGAAAGCCGGCGCCCGGCCGACCAGGTCGAGGGCGGCAGCGCGGAACGCCGCCACGGTGTCGTCGCAGAACACGTCGGCGCCCCCGGTGAGCCGCCGGTGCTTGCCGCCCATGGTGCGCCAGACCAGGGCGCGGTCCTTCGAGTCGAACTCCTCGGCGCCCTTGTTGGTCTCGATCACCTCCGGGCCGGAGACCGAGATGCGCCCGCCCTCCGAGACCGCGAGGCGCGAGCAGGTGCCGGCGATGAGGCCGCCGCCGCCGAAGCAGCCGGCGCGCCCGCCGACCAGCCCGACCACCGGGATGCCGGCCCGGCGCAGGTCGGCGATGGCGCGCATGGTCTCGGCGATGGCGGTCTCGCCCGCGTTGGCCTCCTGCAGGCGGACGCCGCCTGTGTCGAACAGGATCAGGACGGCGTCCGGCGTCTCGGTGAGCGCGGCGCGTAAAAGGCCGACGAGCTTGGCCCCATGCACCTCGCCGAAGGCGCCGCCCATGAAGCGGCCTTCCTGCGCGGCGAGGTAGACCGCGCGGCCGTCGAGCCTGCCCCGGCCGACCACGATCCCGTCGTCGAAGGCGCGAGGCAGATCGAACAGCGGCAGGTGCGGGCTCATCGCGCGCTGCTCGGGCCCGACGAATTCCTCGAAGCTGCCCGCGTCGAGGAGCGCCGCGACGCGCTGCCGGGCGCTGGCCTCGTACCAGCTCAGGCTCATCGGCCGCCCTCCATCAGGCGGGCGCCCTGCGCCAGCCGCAGCGACACGGTGTCGGGCCGGGCGCCGCCGTCGTTGATCGCGATGCGCAAGCCGCCGGGCTGGGTCCGCGCCACGAAGTCGGCGGCCACCGCCTCCCACACGTCGCCGTAGCCGACGACCGGGGTCGCGATCTCGATGGTGCACTGGTCTGCCGGCAGCACGCGCTCCAGCAGCACCTCGAGGTTGCCCGACGCCACCACCCCGGTGATCGCCTGCGCCTTGGTGCCCGCGAGCGGCTTTTGCGTGGTGTGGCGGAAGGTGAAGGATTCCATGGATGACGCTTCCTTCCGAATCTCGGACTCGTCCAAATCGATCACCTCATCCTGAGGTGCCGTAGCGAAGCGGAGGCCTCGAAGGAGGGCTCCAGGGATCACGCGACCTTTGGAGGGCTCCTTCGAGGCCCGCTGACGCGGGCACCTCAGGATGAGGTCGTGCGTGGGATAAGGGGCGAGGACGTCTCACCAGTTCCGGAACCGGGCGGGCGGCTCGTACAGGCCGCCCGACCAGTGCACGAGATCCTTGATCGAGCGCGCCGCGAGCAGGGAGCGGTCGGCGTCGAGGGGCTCGATCCCGAGATCCTCCGGGCGGCGGACGATGCCGCGGGCGCGCAAGGCTTCAACCTTCGCCCTGTCGCGGCCGCGGCCGACCTCGGTGTAGCCGGCCACCCCGCGGATCGCCTGCTCGCGCTCGTCCGCGTCGCGGCAGAGCAGGAGGTTGGCGATGCCCTCCTCGGTGACGATGTGGGTGACGTCGTCGGCGTAGACCATGACGGGCGCGAGCTCGAGGCCGATCTTCTTCGCCAGCTCCAGGGCGTCGAGGTGCTCGACGAAGGCCGGCACGAGTCCGTCGCCGAAGGTCTCGACGAGCTGGACCACGAGCTTGCGCCCGCGCCTCAAGGCCGGGTCGCCGGTGCCGCCGGCCTCGCGCCCGGCCTTCATCCAGGTGTCGGACGGGTGGCGGCGGCCATGGGGGTCCGAGCCCATGTTCGGCGCGCCGCCGAAGCCCGCGACGCGGTTCGTCGTGACGGTCGAGGAATGGCCCTGAAGGTCGATCTGCAGGGTCGAGCCGATGAACAGGTCGCAGGCGTAGAGTCCGGCCGTCTGGCAGAAGGCGCGGTTCGAGCGCAAGGACCCGTCGGCGCCGGTGAAGAAGATGTCCGGCCGCGCGGCGATGTAGCGGTCCATGCCGACTTCCGAGCCGAAACAGTGCACCTGCTCGACGAAGCCGGACTCGATCGCCGGGATCAGCGTCGGGTGCGGGTTCAGCGCCCAGTTGGTGGCGATCTTGCCCTTCAGCCCGAGTTTTTCGGCGAACGTCGGCAGCAGCAACTCGATCGCCGCGGTGCCGAAGCCGATGCCGTGGTTGAGCCGGCGGATGCCGTACTCGGCGTAGATGCCCTTGATGGCCATCATCGCCATCAGGATCTGCGTCTCGGTCACGGCCGCCGGGTCGCGGGTGAACAGCGGCTCGACGTAGAACGGCTTGTCGGCCTCGACCACGAAGTCGATCCGGTCGCCGGGGATGTCGACGCGGGGCACCGTGTCGACGATCTGGTTCACCTGCGCGATCACCACGCCGTTCTTGAAGGCGGTGGCCTCCACCACCGTCGGCGTGTCCTCGGTGTTGGGGCCGGTATAGAGGTTGCCGGCCCGGTCGGCCGAGACGCCGGCGATGAGCGCCACGTTCGGCGTGAGGTCGATGAAGTAGCGCGCGAACAGCTCCAGGTAGGTGTGCACCGCCCCGAGCTCGATCTGCCCGCCGTAGAGCATCTTGGCGATGCGCGCGCCCTGCGGGCCGGAATAGGAATAGTCGAGCCGCCGGGCGATGCCGGTCTCGAACACGTCGAGGTGCTCGGGCAGCACGATGCCCGATTGGACCATGTGCAGGTCGTGGACCTTGCCCGGGTCGCAGGCGCCGAGGCCGCGCGCGAGGCAGTCGGCCTGCTTCTGGTTGTCGCCCTCCAGGCACACCCGGTCGCCGGGGCGCAGGACCGCCTCCAGCAGCTCGACCACCGCCTCGTGCCGCACGACCTTGCCGGACGCATGCGCCCGGCCGGCCGCGATCCGCTCGTCCCGCGCCGTCCTCTGCTTGCGCCAGTCGGTCATTCCGATGTCCTCGAAGCCGGTAGCCAGACGCTGCGGCTCGCATGCAAACGCGCGATCCGATATCGAACGCGTATGCGCCGACCTCGTTCGATCACGTCATCGTATCCCAGATTGCCGAACTGTCAATATTTTGCATACTGGTGGGCAACCGAGACGAATCACGAGATCGGGACGGAGACGCCGGATGCCGCAGCCCGTCGCACCGCAAAACCCCCATTCGTGGGGCTCCGACCGGCCTCCCCGGGGCTTCGAGCCGCGCGGGCCCCGGCCATGATCATCGCCGGGGTCGCCTTGCTCGCCGCCTGCACGCTGGTCGGCGTGTATCTCGGCGACCTCCTCGGGGTCGCGCTCGGGGTGAAGGCCAACGTCGGCGGCGTCGGCATCGCCATGATCCTGCTCATCGCCGCCCGCGTCTGGCTGGTGCGGACCGGCCGCCTGACCAAGAACGTCAAGTTCGGCGTCGAGTTCTGGGGCGGCATGTACATCCCGATCGTCGTCGCCATGGCGGCCCAGCAGAACGTCGTCGCCGCGGTGAGCGGCGGCCCGATCGTGATCATTGCCGCCCTCGGCTCCCTGGCGATCTGCTTCGCTGCGGTCGCGCTGCTGAGCCGCCTCGGCGGCCGCGACGCAGGGAGCCCCGAGGTCGCGCAGGGCGGCGCGATCCTCGGCGGCGACTTCGACGAACGGCCCGCCGACGCCTCGGCGATCTCCGCAAGCCGGAAGGGGTGAGCCGCATGTGGCACGGACTCGAGCACGTCTTCGTCGAGCAGAGCCTGGTCGCGGCCTTCGCGGTCGTCGGGGCGCTGATCCTGGTCTCGAACGTCGCCGCGAAGAAACTGACCAACGGGCGGGTGCACGGCTCGGCCATCGCCATCGTGCTCGGCCTGGCGCTCGCCTACGTCGGCGGCGTGTTCACCGGCGGCAAGAAGGGGCTGGCCGACATCCCGGCGCTCGCCGGGATCGGCCTGATGGGCGGGGCGATGCTGCGCGACTTCGCCATCGTCGCCACCGCCTTCGAGGTGGACGTGGTCGAGGCGCGCCGGGCCGGCCTCGTCGGCGTGCTGGCGCTGGCGCTCGGCACGCTGCTGCCCTTCGTCGTCGGCACGCTGACGGCGGTGGCCTTCGGCTACCACGACGCGGTCTCGATCACGACGATCGGCGCGGGCGCGATCACCTACATCGTCGGCCCGGTCACCGGCGCGGCGCTCGGCGCCGACTCGACGGTGATGGCGCTCTCGATCGCCACCGGCGTGACCAAGGCAGTGGGGGTGATGGTCGGCACGCCGCTCGTCGCCAAGCTGATCGGCCTCGACAACCCGCGCTCGGCCATGGCCTATGGCGGGCTGATGGGCACGGTGAGCGGGGTCGCGGGCGGCCTCGCCGCGACCGACCCCAAGCTCGTGCCCTACGGCGCGCTGACCGCGACCTTCCACACCGGCATCGGGTGCCTCGTCGGCCCCTCGGTGCTGTTCCTCACCGTGCGGGCGATCGTGGGTTGAGACGGCCCCTCACATGACGGGAGATCCATGGACGCGGGCGAGGCCACCGAGGAGCGGACGCTGATCTCCGAGCGCATCCGCGACGCGCTCAGCGACGCCATCGCGGCGGGCGAGCTCGCCGCCGGCACGGTCTTGGACGAGCAGACCCTGGCCGACCGCTTCGGCGCCTCGCGCACTCCCGTGCGGGAGGCCCTGCGTCAGCTCGCCTTCGGCGGCCTGGTGGAGCAGCGACCGCGCCGCGGCATGGTCGTCGCGCGGATGACGCCCGAGCGGATCATGGACATGTTCGAGGCGACAGCCGAGGTCGAGGCCCTGTGCGTGCGGCTCGCGACCTACCGCATGCGCCCGCTCGAGCTCAGCGCCCTGATGGACCTCCACCATCGCTCCGGCGCGGCGGTCGAATCCGGAGACCTCGACGCCTACGACGGCCTGAACCGCCAGTTCCACGAAGGGCTCTACGCCGCCACCCACAACGGGTTCCTCGCCGAGCAGGCGCTGGCGATCCGCACGCGGCTCTCGGCCTTCCGCCGCACCCAGCTCCGCCAGGGCGACCGCATCCGGCATTCCCATGGCGAGCACGGCGCGATCCTCGCCGCGATCGCGGAGGGCGACGGCGAGGCGGCGGCGCGGCGCATGCGGGCGCACATGCTCAACGCCGCCGGTGCGCTCGGACGCTACATCGCCGAACACGCCTGACGGGTGAGACCCGGCTCAGCCGGCGGCGCGGCCCTCGGTGATCCGGCGGAGGTGGTCCAGGATCTCCCGGCGCTGCTCGGCGCGGTCGAGGGTCGCCCAGAGGCGCAGCAGCTCGACGCTCTCGGCGATCCGGTCGCCCTCCTCGCAGCCACCGAAGAACGCCGTCGCCGGGATGCCGAGCGCCGTCGCGAGTTCCTTGAGCACCGAGTTCCCGGGGCGTCCCGTCTCGTCGTCCGCTGTCAACGCGTTCCCCTACGAGTCTTTCGTTCCGGCCGGGAGGCGTCGGCCGGCATCGCCCGGCGCCGACCGCCCGGCAAAGCTTCCACGGAAACCGGCGCTCCCGGCAAGGGGCGATGGTCGGTTCCCGTGACACCGAAGCGGCTGGTGCCGGCTCAGCCTTCCTTGAAGCCGTATTCCGGCACGCCGTCCTCGCTGCCGTAATACTTGTAGGGCAGGAACTTGCCCGACATGCCGAGCTTGACGCGGTCGCCCTTGTTGTTGGCCTCGCGCTCCATGGTCATGTTGAAGTCGATCGCCGACATGATGCCGTCGCCGAACTCCTCCTGGATCAGCTCCTTGAAGGTGGTGCCGTAGACCATCACCAGCTCGTAGAACCGGTAGATCAGCGGGTCGGTCGGCGGCAGCGAGGGGATCGAGCCGCGATAGGGCGCCTCGTTCAACATCCGCTCCTCGGATTCGGTGAGCCCGAACAGGGCGGCGGCCTTGGCGGCCTGCGCCTTCGGCAGCTTCATCTGACCCATGCAGGCGGCGGTGATCAAGATCGGCGACAGGCCGCCGATCTCGTCCTGGATGAACTTCCAGGTCCAGCCCTTGTCGCGCTTGATGTCGAGGAGCTTTTCGGTGAGGTCTTCGCGCTTCATGTCGGACATCCCTCGGGCTTGCAGGATCGGTCTGGCCCGGCGATCGAGCCGGGCCGGCCACGAGCTTGCGCAAGCGATGTGCCAGCCGGACGCCTTCCAAAAAGCTTCGCTGAGACAGAGCTTTGGCCCACGATGGGCAGACCACGAGATTTCGTGTACCATGAAATCTCGTGGCCGTACCACGAGATGTCGTAGCGGGTGCGGTGACCGCCTTGGGTGATGCGACCGACCATCTCGGACCCGTCTTCGAGCAGCACCGCGAGGCGATGCTGGTGATCGAGCCGGAGGCCGACCGGATCGTCGACGCCAACCCCGCTGCAGCCCGGCTGCTCGGCTACGACCGGGCGGCGCTCCGCGCGATCGCGGCGAGCGCGTTGCATCCCGGCCAGCGGACGGCGCTGATCGTGTTCACGGAAGCCGCCTTCGCCAACGGGCAAGGGTGGTCGCAGGCGCTGGAACCGCGCCACGCGGACGGGCGCAGCCTACGCCTGGAATATGCCGGGAGCCCGCTCGCCGGCGACCCCCCGCGGCTGCTCGTGACCCTGTCCGACCTCGAGGCCCGCGGGCGCCGGGTCGTCGACGGGCAGGCCGACGACCACATGCGGGCCGGCGTCGCCGAATGGCAGCGGGTCGAGCGAATCTTCCGCGACATCGAGCGCGAGAACCAGCTGATCCTGCGCGCCGCGGGCGAGGGCATCTACGGCGTCAACGCCGACGGGGCGACCACCTTCGTCAACCCGGCGGCCGAGCGCATGCTCGGCTGGCGCGCCGCCGACCTCGTCGGCAAGGACATGCACGCCACCGTGCACCACACCCATCCCGGCGGCACGCCCTACCCGCACCGCGACTGCCCGATCTACGCGGCCTTCCGCGACGGCGCGGTGCACCAGGTCGAGGACGAGGTGTTCTGGCGGCGCGACAGCACCGCGTTCCCGGTCTCGTACACTTCGACGCCGATCCGGGACCGCGGGCGGCTGCTCGGCGCCGTCATCGTGTTCCGCGACATCAGCCAGCGGCGCGAGGCCGAGGAGCGGCTGCGCAGCGCGCTGGCCGAGGTCGACTCCCTGCGCGAGCGGCTGGAGCTGGAGAACGCCTACCTCAAGGAGGAGATCCGGCAGGAGCGGCACCACCAGGGCATCATCGGCCGCTCGCCGGCCATCGCGGCGACGCTGCGGCAGGTCGACCTCGTGGCCGGCACCGACGCCACCGTGCTCGTCACCGGGGAATCCGGCACCGGCAAGGAGTTGATCGCGCGGGCGATCCACGAAGCCAGCCGCCGACGCGACCGGCCGATGATCCGCGTGAACTGCGCCGCCGTGCCGCGCGAGCTGTTCGAGAGCGAGTTCTTCGGCCATGCCCGAGGCGCCTTCACCGGCGCCCTCCGGGACCGCGTCGGGCGCTTCGAGCTCGCCGACGGCGGCACGCTGTTCCTCGACGAGGTCGGCGAGATCCCCCTCGACCTCCAGGGCAAGCTGCTTCGGGTGCTGCAGGAGCGCTCGTTCGAGCGCGTCGGCGAGGCGCGCACCCGCGCCGTCGACGTCCGCCTCGTCGCCGCCACCAACCGCGACCTGCGCGAGGAGGTGCGCCGGGGGCGGTTCCGCGAGGACCTGTACTTCCGCCTCAACGTCTTTCCCCTAGCCGCGAGCCCGCTGCGCGAGCGGCCGGAGGACATCGCGTCGATCGCCCAGCACTTCCTCAAGGGCGCCGCCCGCCGCCTCAACATCCCCGAGCCGCGCCTGACCGAGGGCGACGCCCGCCGCCTCGCCCGCTACGCCTGGCCCGGCAACGTGCGCGAGCTGGAGAACGTGATCGAGCGCGCGGCCATCCTGGCGGTGCGCGGCCGCCTGCGCTTCGACCTGCCGGAGACCGAGCCGCCGCGCCGGGCCGACGCGGCGGCACCCACCCTCCCCGCCGACCGGCCGCCGACGGAGGCCGACCGCCGGGCCCGCGACCGCGCCGAGATCGCCGCCGCCCTGGCGCTGACCGGCGGCAAGGTGTTCGGCCCGGGCGGCGCCGCCGAACTGTTGGGCCTGCGCCCGACGACCCTGGCCTCGCGGATCAAGGCCATGAGAATCAAAGAGACCGGACTGAAGGAGACCGGGAACGGCCGTTAACCGCCCCGCAACCGCGGCCGCGTCCAGTGGCGAGCTGCGTTCGAAGCGGGCGCGTGTCGCGAGGAAGACCGGATGCCCACCTCAGCCGCGACGGACGCCGCCCTCTTCGCGATGCCGGGCGACGCCGCCCTGCGCGACGCCGCCCACGCCTGGAGCCGCAGCCTCGCGGCCGAGCGGCGGATGTCCGACAACACGGTCGAGGCCTACGAGCGCGACCTGCGCCAGTTCCTGCACCACCTCGACGCCCGCGCCGGCACGCCGACCATCGCCGCGATCGTCGCGCTGAAGCCGCGCGACGTCCGCGCCTTCATGGCCGCGCGCCGGGCCGACGACGTCGGCGGGTGCTCGCTGATGCGGGCGCTGGCGGGCCTGCGCTCCTTCGCCAAGTACCTGGAGCGCGAGGGCCACGGCACCGTGGCGGCGCTCGGCGCCGTACGCTCGCCCAAGGTCGAACGACGCCTGCCGCGGCCGCTGCCGGTGGCCGCCGCCCGCGCGCTGACCGAGGCATCCCTGCGGGCCGACGAGGATCGCGAGCCCTGGATCCTGATGCGCGACGCGGCGGTGCTGGCGCTGCTCTACGGTGCGGGCCTGCGCATCTCGGAGGCGCTCGGGCTGACGCGCCGGGATGCGCCGGTGCCCGGCATCGATGCGGTGACGGTGCTCGGCAAGGGGGCGAAGCAACGGATGGTGCCGGTGCTGCCGGTGGTGGCCGAGGCGGTGGCGGCCTACCTCGCCGCCTGCCCGCACCCGCTGCCGGGCGACGGCCCGCTCTTCGTCGGAGCCCGGGGCGGTCCGCTCTCGCCGCGGATCATCCAGTACGTCGTCGCCCGGGCGCGCGGCGGCCTCGGGCTCCCCGACAGCGCGACGCCGCACGCCCTGCGACATTCCTTCGCGACCCATCTCCTGGCGCGCCAGGGCGAGCTTCGGGCGATCCAAGAGTTGCTCGGCCATGCCTCGCTCTCGACGACGCAGCTCTACACCAAGGTCGACGCGGCCAGGCTGATGAGCGCCTTCGACGCGACCCACCCGCGCGCAGGCCGACACCCGCCACGGAGGACCGCGCAAGACTTGATTTAAGTTACAAACGCCTTTTAGTGCGGTCGAAAGACCAGCTGCCTATTCCTCGGACAATTAAGCTTGCCGAGAGGATTACACTCTACGCTTGTGCGATCGTGACGGGACAGGCGAGAACCATGGCGGACGGACACGCCGGAATAGGAGAGGCGACGCGGGCGCTGCAGGCCGGCGCCGTGCTCATCGCCGACCGCGACGCCCGTCGCCGGGCCGAACTCGCGGCTGTGGTGGCGCGCTTCAATCCCGGAGCCACGGTCGTCGAGACGGACTCGGGCGAAACGCTGATCGAGCTCGCCCTCGCTCACAAGCCGGCCCTGGCCTTCGTTGGCCTTCAGCTCGAAGGCTTGAGCGGCCCGGAGGCGGTGGCGGTGGCGCGCAAGCGCGGCGCGGCCCTGCCCTGCCTCGTGCTGATCGCCGCCCGCGTCTTCGCACAGTGGCAGGAACTCGCGGTGTCGCTCGGCGCCTACGAGGTGCTGAAGGTGCCCCTCGACACCGACCACATCGAGAGCCTGCTGCACGCCGACGCCCGGCGCCGGCAGTCGACGCGCATCCTTCTCGCCTCCTCGTCGGATGCGGCGCGTGCGGCGATCGGACGGGTGCTCGGGCGCAGCGGCTTCGCCCTGGAGATCGACGAGACGGATTGCGGCCGCCACGCGTTCAAGCTCCTCAAGAGCGACGCCTACCCCCTCGCCTTCGTCGACGTGAAGCTCGGCGGCATCGACGGCCTCGAGCTCGCTTGCCAAGTGCAGCCGCTGGGCCTTTCGACCCATCTCACCGTGCTCACCACCGGCGATCCCGAGCCGATCGCCCAGGCGGCGCGCTACTTCGGCGCCGCCTTCGTGCTGCGGATGCCGTTCCACGCCCGCGACATCGACCTCGCGCTCCATCACGCGTTCGGCCTGCGGCGGCCGTACCTGCTGAACGCGATCACCGCTCCGCCGGCCCCGACCGCTCTGTTGCGCATCGCCGCCCTCGCCCCGCACCGCCGCTCGGCCTGAGCGGAGGGCAGGGACAAACAGGAGGCGCGGCTGCGCGATCCTCAGACGTGGATCGCGCGCTTGCCGACCGCGAGCGCGGCTTCCTTCACCGCTTCCGTCAGGGTCGGGTGGGCGTGGCAGGTGCGGGCGATGTCCTCGGCCGAGGCCCCGAACTCCATCGCCACCGCCACCTCGGCGATGAGGTTGCCGGCGTCGGCGCCGACGATGTGGACGCCGAGCACCCGGTCGCTCGCGGCATCCGCCAGCACCTTCACGAAGCCCTCGGTGGTGCCGTTGGCCTTGGCCCGGCCGTTGGCCGTGAACGGGAACTTGCCGCTGTTGTAGGCGATCCCGTCCTTCTTCAGCTCCTCCTCGGTCTTCCCCACCGAGGCGACCTCCGGGTAGGTGTAGACCACATTCGGGATCACCGCGTAGTTCACGTGGCCCGACTGGCCCGCCAGGATCTCGGCCACCGCGACGCCCTCGTCCTCGGCCTTGTGGGCGAGCATCGGCCCGGCGATCACGTCGCCGATGGCGTAGATGCCGGTGACGTTGGTGGCGTAGTGGCTGTCGGTCTCGATCCGGCCCTTGTTGTCGAGGCGGACGCCGACCCCGTCGAGGCCGAGCCCCTCGGTGTAGGGCACGCGGCCGATGGCCACGAGCACCACGTCGGCCTGGATCGTCTCGGCCGCTCCGCCCGCCGCCGGCTCGACGGTGACCGTGGCGGCGCCGTCAGCCACCGCGACGCCGGTGACCTTGGTCGAGAGCTTGAAGGCGATGCCCTGCTTGGCCATGATCCGCTGGAACTGCTTGCCGACCTCGCCGTCCATCCCCGGCAGCACGCGGTCGAGGTACTCGACCACGGTGACCTCGGCGCCGAGCCGACGCCAGACCGAGCCGAGCTCGAGCCCGATCACGCCGGCGCCGATCACCAGGAGCCGCTTCGGCACGGCCGCGAGTTCGAGCGCGCCGGTGGAGGAGACCACGATCGTCTCGTCGATCTCGACGCCGGGCAGGCGCGTCACGTCCGAGCCGGTGGCGATGACGATGTTCTTGGTCTCCAGCATCTGGTTGCCGCCGTCCTCGGACGTGACCTCGACGCGGCCTGCGCCGGCGATCTTGGCGGTGCCGTGGAAGGTCTCGACCTTGTTCTTCTTCAGGAGGAACTCGACGCCCTTGGTGTTGCCGGCGACGCCCTCGGCCTTGAAGCCCTGCATCTTGGCCAGGTCGAGCTTGACCGTGCCGACGTCGATGCCGAGGTCGGGGAAATGCTTCGTCGCCTCCTCGAAGGCCTCGGAGGCGTGCAGCAGCGCCTTCGACGGGATGCAGCCGACGTTGAGGCAGGTGCCGCCATGGGTCGCGCGCTTCTCGACGACGGCGGTGCGCAGGCCGAGCTGCGCGGCGCGGATGGCGCAGACATAGCCGCCGGGGCCGGTGCCGATGACGACGAGATCGTAGGTGCTCATGGGTCTGTTCGTTCCTGCATTCGCGTGCGGCGACCGCCGGGGCGGGTCGCTGCTGGATTCATTCGTTCGTCGGCGTCACCGGCCGCCCGAGACGTCGAGGATGGCGCCGGTGGTGTAGGCCGCCTCGTCGGAGAGCAGCCAGAGCACCGGGGCGGCGACTTCGTCGGCGGTGCCGGCGCGCTTCATCGGCACGCCCGGCCCCATCGCGGCGGCCTTGTCGGGCGTGCCGCCGCTGGCATGGATCTCGGTGTCGATGATGCCGGGTGCCACCGCGTTCACCCGGATGCCCGCATCCGCCACCTCGCGGGCCAGCCCGATCGTGAAGCTGTCGATCGCCCCCTTCGAGGCGGCGTAGTCCACGAACTGTCCGGCTCCGCCCAGCCGCGCCGCGATCGACGAGACGTTGACGATGGCACCGCCGCGTCCTCCAACCTTCGTCGACATCCGCCGCACCGCCTCGCGGGCGCAGAGGAACGAGCCGACGACGTTGGTCGCCATCATGCGATGGAGGCGGGCTGCACTCATCTCGGACACGGGTGCGGGCAGATCGACCACGCCCGCGTTGTTGACCAGCGCCGTAACGGTCCCGAGACGGTCGGCGGCCTCGAACAGGGCGACGATTTCAGCCTCCTCCGCCACGTCGCAGCGCACCGCGACGGCCTGCCCGCCCTCGGCTTCGATCGCCGCGACCGCCGTCGCGGCGGCCTCCGCGTCGGAGACGTAGCTCAGGCAGACGCGGTAGCCGCGCTTCGCCGCGAGCAGCGACACAGCACGGCCGATGCCGCGACCGCCGCCGGTGACGACCACGACCTTTTTCGCGAGATCCGTCACGAGGCGATATCTGCGGGGGACTCGACCGCATCGCGCAGCCGACTGCAGTCGATGTAGTCCGGCAGCACGGTGCGTGCATCGATCACGGCACTGGCCAGTTGCTCGACCGTGAGGTTCTTCGCACCGGTGAGGTCCGCGCCGCGTAGGATCGTCCCGACCAAGCGGGCACCTTCAAAATTCGATCGGGTAAAACGCGCGTTGCTGGCATCCGCGCCGGAAAGCTCAGCATCGCGAAGGTCGGCGTTGCTGAGATCGGTCTGCCGGATGAAAGCACCGCGCAGATTGCGTATGGGACGATCTCTAGGCGACAGGCTTGTCATCGTCCGCAATCCTCATGCGCAGGGTCGCCATGATGGCTTGAACGTCGACCGGTGGATCCAAGTCCCGATAATCCGCCTGCCGTTCCCGCAAAATCGCTTGCAGCAGTTCGAACACTGGATTGGCTAGGTCGGAAAAGTCTCTTCCTATCTCACGTAAGACGTAGATCGCGGCGAGGCGCACCTCAAGGCGCTCGTCGCCGAGCTGTCCGGCGGCGCGGTTGAACAGCTCCGTCACGTGAGTGCGTCGGGCCAGTTCCGCTTGCGTCGCCGCGGAACTGGCCTGCGCCCGCTCCGGTGTAAGCGTCCACCACGCGAGGATCACGCCACCGAAGGCCGCAAGCGCAAGGCCGACGTTCCGGACGATCTTCGAAACGAGGATCCAAGTTTGCATCCGGCCGCGTCCAGAAGCCTACGCCTCCGTTCACAGGTCCAGGACGAGCCGCGCCGGATCCTCCAGCGCCTCCTTCACCCGCACCAGGAAGGTCACCGCCTCCTTCCCGTCGACGATGCGGTGGTCGTAGGAGAGGGCGAGGTACATCATCGGCCGCGCCTCGATCTTGCCGTTGCGGACCACCGGGCGCTCCTCGATGCGGTGCATCCCGAGGATGCCCGATTGCGGCGCGTTGAGGATCGGGGTCGACATCAGCGAGCCGTAGATGCCGCCGTTGGTGATGGTGAAGGTGCCGCCCTGCATCTCGTCGATGGAGAGCTTGCCGTCGCGGGCCTTCTTGCCGAAGCCCGAGATCGTCTTCTCGATGCCGGCGATCGACAGGTCGTCGGCGTTGCGCACCACCGGCACCACGAGGCCCTTGTCGGTCCCGACGGCGATGCCGATGTGGTAGTAGTTCTTGTAGACGAGGTCCGGCCCGTCGATCTCGGCGTTGACCGCCGGCACGTCCTTGAGCGCGCCGATCACCGCCTTGGTGAAGAAGCCCATGAAGCCGAGCTTCGTGCCGTGCTTCTTCTCGAAGATGTCCTTGTACTGGCTCCGCATCGCCATCACGGCCGACATGTCCACGTCGTTGAACGTGGTCAGCATCGCGGCGGTGTCCTGCGCGTCCTTGAGACGGCGGGCGATGGTCTGACGGAGCTTCGTCATCCGCACGCGCTCCTCGCGGGCGGCGTCGTCCGGCTTCGAGGCCGGGCGCGGCGGCGTCGGGCGCGCCTCCTTGGCCGGGGCGGGGGCCGCCTGCGCGGGGCCCTTCGATGACTGGTCGCCCTTCGCGATCGCGCCGAGCATGTCGCCCTTGGTGACGCGGCCGTCCTTGCCGCTGCCGTTCACGCTCGCCGGATCGATGCCGGATTCGCGGGACAGCTTGCCCACCGCCGGACCGTTGTCGTCGGCCGAGCGGGCGGCCGGGGGCGCCGCGTCGCCGTGGTTGCCGTAGCCGGCGGCCGACTCCTTGGCCGGCGCCGCCTCGACCGCCTTCGCGTCGGGGGCGGACGCCTTCGCTGCCTCGGTGTCCTTCTTCGGCGCGGGCTTGGCGGCCCCGCCGCTCGCCTCGACGATCGAGCCGAGGAGCGCGCCCGGCTCCACCGTCTCGCCGTCCTTGACCAGGATCTCGCCGAGCTCGCCGGCGGCCGGGGCGTTGACCTCGAGGGTCACCTTGTCGGTCTCGAGCTCGACCAGGGGCTCGTCGGCCGCGACCGTGTCGCCCGGCTTCTTGAACCAGCGGCCGATGGTGGCCTCGCTGACGGATTCGCCGAGCGTCGGGACGAGGATGTCGGTTGCCATGTTTCTCACGCCGGATCGGTTGGGCCGTACCGGACGGCCGGGATAGGGTGCGGCGGCCCATCAGGAGCCGCCGCGTCGTCGAAAGGTCAGACCGCGAGGGCCTCGTTGAGGAAGGCCTGGAGCTGCGCCTGGTGCTTCGACATCTGCCCGACGGCGGTCGAGGCGGAGGCCGGGCGGCCGACGTAGCGGGCGCGCTTCACCGCGGAGCCGGCCTGGCCGAGCACCCATTCGAGGTAGGGCTCGACGAAGGCCCAGGCGCCCATATTCTTGGGCTCCTCCTGGCACCACACCACCTCGGCGTTGCGGAAGCGGCCCATCTCGTTCGCCAGCGCCTTGAGCGGGAACGGGTAGAGCTGCTCGACGCGCAGCAGGTAGACGTCGTTGACGCCGCGCTTCTCGCGCTCCTCGAACAGGTCGTAGTAGACCTTGCCCGAGCACAGCACGACGCGGCGGACCTTGTCGTCGCGCACCAGCTTGACGCCGCCCTCCTCGTGCTCGGCGTCGTCCCAGAGGATGCGGTGGAAGGTCGAGCCCTCCGCCAGCATGTCGAGGCTCGACACCGCCCGCTTGTGGCGCAGCAGCGACTTCGGGGTCATCAGCACCAGCGGCTTGCGGAAGTCGCGCTTCAGCTGGCGCCGCAGGATGTGGAAGTAGTTCGCCGGCGTGGTGCAGTTGGCGACCTGCATGTTGTCCTCGGCGCAGGACTGCAGGTAGCGCTCCAGGCGCGCGGACGAGTGCTCCGGGCCCTGGCCCTCGTAGCCGTGCGGCAGCAGCATCACGAGGCCGGACATGCGCAGCCACTTACGCTCGCCGGACGCGATGAACTGGTCGATGACCACCTGCGCACCGTTGGCGAAGTCGCCGAACTGCGCCTCCCACAACACGAGGGCGTTCGGTTCGGCCGCCGAGTAGCCGTACTCGAAGCCGAGCACCGCCTCCTCGGAGAGCATCGAGTTGATGACCTCCAGCGGCGCCTGGCCCTCGCGGATCGCGTTCAGCGGCGTGAAGCGCTGCTCGTTCTCCTGGTCGATCACCACGGCGTGGCGCTGCGAGAAGGTGCCGCGCTCGACGTCCTGGCCCGAGAGCCGGACGCGGTTGCCGTCGAGCATGGTCGCGCCGAAGGCCAGCGCTTCCGCCGTCGCCCAGTCGATGCCGACGCCGGTCTCCACCGCCTTGGCGCGGTTGTCCATGAAGCGCTGGATCGTCCGGTGCAGGTGGAAGCCGGGGGGCGCCTGGGTGATCTTGCCCGCGATCTCGCGCAGGGTCTCGGCCGGCACGCCGGTGCGGCCGCGGCGCGGGTCGTCCACGTCCTCGTGCACGGCCTTGAAGCCGGACCAGCGCCCGTCGAGCCAGTCGGCCTTGTTGGCCTTGTAGGTGCCGGCGACCTCGAGTTCGGCGTCGAGGATCGCCCGGAACTCGGCCTTGCGGGCGTCGTAGGCCTCCTGGCTCAGGGTGCCGTTCTCGATCAGCTTGCGGGCGTAGCTCTCCAGCACCGAGGTGTGCTTGCGGATGCGCTGGTACATCTTCGGCTGGGTGAAGGCCGGCTCGTCGCCCTCGTTGTGGCCGAAGCGGCGGTAGCACAGCATGTCGATCACGACCGGCTTGCCGAACTTCTGGCGGTACTCGACGGCGACCTTGGTGGCGAAGGTCACGGCCTCGGGGTCGTCGCCGTTACAATGGAAGATCGGCGCCTCGACCATCTTCGCCACGTCGGACGGGTAGGGCGACGAACGCGAAAAGCGCGGATCGGTGGTGAAGCCGATCTGGTTGTTGATGATGAAGTGGATCGAACCGCCGGTGCGGTGGCCCTTCAGGCCCGAGAGCCCGAGGCACTCCGCGACCACGCCCTGGCCGGCGAAGGCCGCGTCGCCGTGGATCAGCAGCGGCATCACGCTGGCGCGCACCACGTTGGGCTTGGCGCGCTGGTCCTGCTTCGCGCGGACCTTGCCGAGCACGACGGGATCGACGATCTCGAGGTGCGACGGGTTGGCGGTGAGCGACAGGTGGACGTTGTTGCCGTCGAAGGCGCGGTCGGACGAGGCACCGAGATGGTACTTCACGTCGCCCGAACCCTCGACCTCGGCCGGCGAGGCCGAGCCGCCCTTGAACTCGTTGAACACCGCCCGGAAGGGCTTCGCCATCACGTTGGTGAGCACGTTGAGGCGGCCGCGGTGGGCCATGCCGAGTACGATCTCGCGCACGCCGAGCGCGCCGCCGCGCTTGATGATCTGCTCGAGGGCCGGGATCATCGCCTCAGAGCCGTCGAGGCCGAAGCGCTTGGTGCCGGTGTACTTGAGGTCGAGGAACTTCTCGAAGCCCTCGGCCTCGATCAGCTTGTTGAGGATCGCGCGGCGGCCTTCCGGCGTGAACGAGATCTCCTTGTCCTTGCCCTCGATGCGCTCCTGCAGCCATGCCTTCTCCTCGGGATCGGAGATGTGCATGAACTCGACGCCGAGCGTCTGGCAGTAGGTCCGCTCCAGGATCGCGACGATCTCGCAAATCGTGCCGAATTCCAGCCCGAGCACGTTGTCGAGGAAGATCGGCCGGTCCCAATCGGATTCGAGGAAGCCGTAATGCTGCGGATGCAGCTCCTCGTGGTCGCCGCGGGGCGCGAGGCCGAGCGGATCGAGCTTGGCGTGCAGGTGGCCGCGCATGCGGTACGAGCGGATCAGCATGATCGCGCGGACCGAATCCTTGGTCGCCTGTTCCACCGACACGCCGGTCCGGGTGGTGACCGCGAGGCCGTCGGCGGGCTTGCCGGGCCTCTGCTCGGCCTTCTCCGCGCCCTTGGCGAGGATCTTCTCGCCGACCGCCTTCTCCAGGGTCGCCCAGTTGCCGTCGAGGGCCGAGACGATCTCGCCGTTGGCCGGAACCGGCCAGTTCGGCTTGGTCCACGAGGCGCCGGCGGCGTTCTTCTCGACCAGGGTCTCGTCCTCGCCCAGGCCCTTGAAGAAGGTCTGCCACTCGGGGTCGACCGAGGACGGGTTGCGGGCGTAGGCCGCCTGCAGTTCCTCGATGTAGGCGGCGTTGCCGCCATAGAGGAACGAGGTCTCCAGCAGCGCTTCGTTCACGTCCTGGCGTGCCATCGGCGGGTCATCCTGTCCTTGCGGGCTCTCCGCCGGCGCGCGAGAGCCGCGTCATCGCGCGGGAGGCGCCTCCGCTCGGGGAGACTCGGGCCGCGCTGCGATTCCTTGCAGGCGCGCGAAGCGGCGCCTCGTCGTCCATCATATGGCGTCACGGGCTTGCGTGCGCTGCAACACAGCCGCGCGCGGGGTCATACGCGCGCGGCTGTCACTGGGTTTCAGCCCTTGAGGACCTCGACGAGCGTCGAGCCGAGGCGCGCGGGCGAGGGCGAGACGCGGATGCCCGCGGCCTCCATCGCCGCGATCTTGTCCTCGGCGCCGCCCTTGCCGCCGGAGATGATCGCGCCGGCATGGCCCATGCGGCGGCCCGGAGGCGCGGTGCGGCCGGCGATGAAGCCGACCATCGGCTTCTTGCGGCCGCGCTTGGCCTCGTCGGCCAGGAACTGCGCCGCCTCCTCCTCGGCCGAACCGCCGATCTCGCCGATCATCACGATCGACTTGGTCTTCTCGTCGGCGAGGAACAGTTCCAGCATGGAGATGAACTCGGTGCCCTTCACCGGGTCGCCGCCGATGCCGACCGCCGTGGTCTGGCCGAGGCCCGCGGTCGAGGTCTGGAATACCGCCTCGTAGGTTAGCGTGCCCGAGCGCGAGACGATGCCGACCGAGCCCGGCTTGAAGATGTTGGCCGGCATGATGCCGATCTTCGATTCGCCCGCCGTGACGACGCCGGGGCAGTTCGGCCCGATCAGGCGCGACTTCGAGCCTTCCAACGCGCGCTTGACCCGCACCATGTCGAGCACCGGAATGCCCTCGGTGATGCAGACGATCAGCGGCATCTCCGCCGAGATCGCCTCGCAGATCGCGTCGGCCGCGCCCGGCGGCGGCACGTAGACCACGGACGCGGTCGCGCCGGTGGCCTCGCGGGCCTCGCCGACCGTGTCGAAGACCGGCAGGCCGAGGTGCTTGGACCCGCCTTTGCCCGGCGAGGTACCGCCGACCATCTTGGTTCCGTAGGCCATCGCCTGCTCGGAGTGGAAGGTCCCGTTCTTGCCGGTGAAGCCCTGGCAGATGACCTTGGTGTTCGCGTCGATGAGGATGGACATGGTGCTTCAGCCCTTCTTCACGGCGGCGACGATCTTCTGCGCGGCGTCGTCGAGGTCGTCCGCCGGGATCACGTTGAGGCCGGAGCCGCTGATGATCGCCTTGCCTTCCTCGACGTTGGTGCCCTCGAGGCGCACGACGAGCGGCACCTCCAGGCCCACCGCCTTCACCGCCGCGATCACGCCGCGGGCGATGACGTCGCACTTCATGATGCCGCCGAAGATGTTGACCAGGATGCCCTTCACCTGCGGGTCGGCGGTGATGATCTTGAAGGCCGCGGTGACCTTCTCCTCGGTCGCGCCGCCGCCGACGTCGAGGAAGTTGGCCGGCTCCTCGCCGTAGAGCTTGATGATGTCCAGCGTCGCCATGGCGAGGCCGGCGCCGTTGACCATGCAGCCGATCGTGCCGTCGAGCGCGATGTAGGCGAGGTCGTATTTCGAGGCCTCGATCTCCTTGGCGTCCTCCTCGGTCTCGTCGCGCAGCGCGACGATATCGGGGTGACGGTAGAGCGCGTTCGAATCGAACGAGATCTTGGCGTCGAGGCACTTGAGGTGGCCGTCGCCGGTGAGGACCAGCGGGTTGATCTCGAGCATGCTCATGTCCTTGGCCGTGAAGGCCGCGTAGAGCTTGTTCGTGAGGTCGGCGGCTTCCTTGGCCTGGGGACCCGTGAGGCCGAGCGCCTTGGCGACCGCGCGGCCGTGGTGGGGCATGATGCCGGTGGCCGGATCAACCGAGAAGGTGACGATCTTCTCAGGGGTGTCGTGGGCCACCGTCTCGATGTCCATGCCGCCTTCCGTCGAGACGACGAACGCGACCTGGCCGGTCTCGCGGTCGACCAGCATCGACAGGTAGAACTCGGCCGCGATCTGCGCGCCTTCCTCGATGTAGAGCCGGTTGACCTGCTTGCCGGCCTCGCCGGTCTGGATCGTCACCAGCGTCTGGCCGAGCATCTCGCCGGCGAACTGCTTCACCTCGTCGATCGACTTGGTGACGCGCACGCCGCCCTTGGCGCCGGCCGGCGCCCCCTTGAAGGTGCCCTTGCCGCGGCCGCCCGCGTGGATCTGGCTCTTCACCACCCAGACCGGGCCGCCGAGCTCCTTGGCGGCGGCCTCGGCCTCCTCGGGCTTGAAGATCGCGACGCCCTTGGAGACGGGCAGCCCGAACTCCTTCAGCACCGCCTTGGCTTGGTATTCGTGGATGTTCATCGAAGGACCCTCTCCGTCATTCCGGGGCGCCGGAGGCGAGCCCGGAATCCAGAGCCGCTGTCGCGGCAAACTGGAGCACCACCTGTGGTTCTGGATCCCGGGCTCCGCTTCGCGGCCCCGGGACGACAAACGTCGTGGCTCAGGCGAGCGCGGGATTCACCGTCTTGCAGGCCTCGATCAGCGTGTTCACCGCGCCGACCGACTTGTCGAACATCGCCTTCTCGGCCGCGTCGAAGGTTACCTCCAGCACGCGCTCGACGCCGTTCTCGCCGATCACGACGGGGACGCCGACATACATGCCGGAGATGCCGTACTGGCCGTCGAGGTAGGCGGCGCAGGGCAGCACCCGCTTCTTGTCCTTGAGATAGCTCTCCGCCATCGCGATGGCGGAGGCCGCCGGCGCATAGAAGGCCGAGCCGGTCTTGAGCAGGTTGACGATCTCGCCGCCGCCCTTGCGGGTACGCTCGACCATGGCGTCGAGCTTCTCCTGGGTGGTCCAGCCGAGCTTGACCAGGTCGGTCAGCGGCACGCCGGCCACCGTCGAGTAGCGGGTGAGCGGCACCATGTCGTCGCCGTGGCCGCCGAGCACGAAGGCGGTGACGTCCTCGACCGAGACCTTGAACTCTTCGGCCAGGAAGTGGCGGAAGCGGGCCGAGTCGAGCACGCCGGCCATGCCGACAACCTTGTTCGTCGGGAGCCCGGAGAACTTCTGCAGCGCCCAGACCATGGCGTCGAGCGGGTTGGTGATGCAGATCACGAACGCGTCGGGCGCGTTCTCCTTGATGCCGGTGCCGACGGCCTCCATGACCTTCAGGTTGATCCCGATCAGGTCGTCGCGGCTCATGCCGGGCTTGCGCGGCACGCCGGCGGTGACGATCACCACGTCGGCGCCCTTGATCGCCGAATAGTCGCTCGCGCCGGAATACTTGGCGTCGAAGCCGTCGACGGGCGCCGATTCGGCGATGTCGAGCGCCTTGCCCTGCGGCACGCCGTCGACGATGTCGAACAGCACGACGTCGCCGAGGTCCTTCAGACCGGCGAGGTGCGCCAGCGTTCCGCCGATCTGGCCGGCGCCGATGAGCGCGATCTTGCTGCGTGCCATGTCCGAGACGTCTCCAGCTATGCGTGAAAGGTGAGGCGCGGCCTGCGGGCGGCGCGACGTTCGAAATCCGACTCGAAGCGGCGCCCGATGCGGCGGTTTTTCCTGCGCGGCTGTGTGGCCGAAAAGCACCGCTCCATCAACCCGATGGAGTCGGGCCTAGCAGGGTTCGGGCCAGGAGGGAGACGCGGCGCAAAACGAAAAGCCCTCGAAAAGCCAAGCTTTCCGAGGGCTTTGCGAGCGGAACGATGCCGCCGGCGATGCGCTATGACAGATTCGAAAACCTGTCATTCCGCTCAGAGGATGCCAGCGCGCAGCACCCTTTGGATCGCGTGGATGACCGCACCGAAGCGGGCGTCGACGAGGTCGCGCGGCACCTCGGCGTCGTGCTGAATCGCCAGCGGATGGGTGAAGCGGTAGCTCGCGTCGAAGATGAAGGCGATGGCGCGTTCGCGGTCGCGGGCCGAGAAGGTGCCGGTGGCCATGCCCTCCTCGATCACCCGCTCGACCAGGCTGCGCAGGCGCACCCGATGGCGGCGTGCGATCGGCCGGGCGGCGACGGTGGCGTCGAGGTGGACCGCGAACAGGTTCGGTTCGTCCTGGAGCGCGTCGCGCTGCAGGGCGGCGAGCGCGGTGAGCAGGCGCTCGATCTTGTCGTCGGCCGGGTCCGGCGCGTCGGCGATGCCGGCCAGCCGGGTCTCGATGTCGCGAAGCCAGCGGCCGGCGACGGCGTCGAGCAGGGCGTCCTTCGAGGGGAAGTAGCGGTAGACGTTGGCGTGGGTCATGCCGGCTTCGGCCGCGACCGCGACGACGGTGACGCGCTTGGGCCCGAGCCGAGCCAGGTGTTCGGTGGCGATCCCGAGCAACCGCACGTCGGCGGAGATGGGGGCCACCCGGGAGCGGGCGGCCGCCGGGGTGCGGGCCGGGTTGTCCGGATCGGCCGGAGGTCGGTTCGCCGCGGGCGGCGCCTTGGCGGCCGGCTCGACGGCGGACTGCTCTTCGGAGCGCGGCGTTGAATCCGGCTGGAGGAAGGGAAGCGGAAGGCGTGAGGACGAAAGGTGGTAAGGCGAGACGGACCCCCATCTGACCGAAAGAAGCGGGAACACGCTTCCGTTGACGTCGAGCCTCCCTTGAGGAGCCTATCGATCAAGACGGTTGAGCGCCTGTCGAACGTCGTATGTTCACTTCTCTTTGAGAACGCAACAAAATTTCCTTGTAAACCTGTGCGTCAGAAGCGGTTCTTCCAATCTCGCAGTGCAACAAAAACTGTTTCGGGGTCAACGTCTTCACCGAAGCCGACCGCCGACTTGAGTGCCGGCAGGTTGCAGCGCAGGAACGGGTTGGTCGCCCGCTCCTCTGCCATCGTGGAGGGAACCAGGAAGCCGCCGGTCGACTTGAGCTTTTCGGCTTCCCGCATACGTTGCAGCAGGTCGGCGTTGCCGGGCTCTGCTGCGGCTGCGAAGCGGGCATTGGACAGCACGTAGTCGTGCCCGCTGAACACGCGCGTCGCGTCGGGCAGCGGCAGGAACCGCTTCAGCGAGCGCCACAGGATCTCGGGCGGGCTTTCCATCACGCGGCCGCAGCCGAGGGTGAACAGGGTGTCGCCCGAGAACACGATTCCCGAATCGGCGAACCAGTAGGTGACGTGGTCGGCGCAGTGCCCCGGCGTCTCCCAGACCTCGGCCGAGAGGTCGCCGACCCGGACGGTGTCGCCCTCGGACACCGTGACGTCCACGTCGGGGATCGCCGCGCCGGCCTTCGCGGGCGCCGTCACGCGGGCGCCGGTGGCGCGCTTGACTTCGGGGATGCCCTCGATGTGATCGCCGTGGCGATGGGTGACGAGGATGTCGGTGAGATGCCAGCCGGTCTCCTTCAGCATCGCCAGGACGGGTGCGGCCTCCGGCACGTCGATCGCCGCGCAGGCGCCGGTGGCGGGGTCGCGCATCAGCACGCCGACGTTGTCGCTGCGGCACAGGAAGGTGCGGATCTCGGGCACTGTCGCCATGAAGGCGTCTCCGGGCTGGCGCCCCCTACCGGGCGCCTTCCGCGGTGAACGGGTGCCGAAACCGGGGGGTTCCCCGCCGCGCGAGGCCGCAAGTCGCCCGTCGCGCCTTGCCGCGGCGATGGCACGGCCCCATTGAATCCGCATCGCCGGCCGCCGGCCCATACGAACGCCGCCCCGCCTCACGCCCATGCGCCTCGACGTCACCGACCTGCGGGCCTTCTACGCCACGCCGCTGGGCGCCACGACGCACCGGATCGTCGCCCGCACGCTCCACGGCTTCCTCGGCTCGGTCTCGGGCCTGCGCGTGCTCGGGCTCGGCTACGCGGTGCCCTATCTCGGGCCGGTGCACTGCATCGCCGAGCGGACGCTGGCCTTCATGCCGGCGACGCAGGGGGTGGTGAACTGGCCCGGCGCCGGCCGCTCCTGCTCGGCGCTGGCCGACCCGACCATGATGCCGCTGCCGGACGCGGCGATCGATCGGGTGATCCTAGTGCACGCGTTGGAGGCGGTGGAGAGCCCGACGGAACTCCTCAAGGAGGTCTGGCGCACCCTGACGCCGGGCGGCCGGATGATCCTGGTGGTGCCCAACCGCCGCGGGGTCTGGGCGCGGCGCGACGCGACGCCGTTCGGCCACGGCCAACCCTACAGCCGCTCGCAGCTCGGCCGGCTGATGCGCGACACGCTGTTCTCGCCGGAGGGCTGGGCCGAAACGCTGTACATGCCGCCCCTGCGCTCGCGGGTGATGCTGCGGACCGCCGGCGCCTGGGAGCGCGTCGGGACCGGCCTCTCGCTGCCCTTCGCCGGCCTCCACGTGGTGCATGCCACCAAGCAGCTCTACCGCCCGATCGCCGTGCAGCAGGTCCACCGCGCCCGCCGCCTCGCCCCCGCCCGGGTGCTCGTGCCGGCGCCCGCGCCGGGGTGAGGGGTTTTCCGCCGCGATGTCGCGCGGAGGCACGGGTTCGCCGTAGACAGGCGCCTCCCGGCGGGGGATGCGGAATGACGAACGGGACGCTCGCGTTCCGTCCACCGGGTTCAGGCATCGTGCCGGCTGCGGAAATCCGAGAGGCGCATGCCGCGAGCGGAAGGCACATGCCGTGAGCGGAAGGCACATGCCATGAGCGACGAAGCATGAGCGTCGAAGCGGCCATCCAGCAGTTCCTGCTCGCGCTTTCGAGCCTGTTCTCGATCGTGAACCCGCTCGGCGGGGCGCTGATCTTCGCGCAGGTGACGGCGGGGCACAGCCACGACGACCGGGTCTGGCTCGCCGGCCGGATCGGCGGGTACGCGCTGCTGATCATGCTGGCGGCGCTCTGGGCCGGCGCGCCGATCCTCAACTTCTTCG
Organism: Methylobacterium sp. WL8; assembly: GCF_008040045.1. Classification (NCBI taxonomy): domain Bacteria; kingdom Pseudomonadati; phylum Pseudomonadota; class Alphaproteobacteria; order Hyphomicrobiales; family Methylobacteriaceae; genus Methylobacterium; species Methylobacterium sp. WL8. The sequence continues at coordinate 36,172 of NZ_VRVF01000010.1, forward strand.
GCGTGTCGCTCGGCGCGCTGCGGATCGCCGGCGGCCTCGTCGTCGGCGCCTCCGCCTGGGGGCTCCTCAACCGGCCGGAGGCGCGCGAGGCGCGCAAGCAGGCCGAGGTCTCCTCGACGACGGGCCAAGGGGCGACCGCCCAGGCCGCGAACCAAGGGGCGGCCGCCCAGGCCGCGAACCAAGAGGCGACGGCGCAGACTGCGAAGGCGGCGTCCGTCAAGACGGTCGAGCCGACGCCGGCGGACGGCCAGAAATCCGTCGACCCGCTGTCCGAGATCGCGTTCTTTCCGCTCACCTTGCCCTTCACCACGGGGCCGGGCACCATCGCGGTGGCGATCACCCTCGGCTCGAACCGCCCGGCGCTGATGGCCGACCGGCTCGGCTTCTACGTCGGCGTGTCGCTGGCCGCGCTCGGCGTCGCCGCGACGGTGGCGCTGATCTACGCCTCGGCCGACCGGGTGGTGAGCCTGCTCGGGCCGATCGGCGCGCGGGTGCTCGGCCGGCTGTTCGCGTTCCTGCTGCTCTGCGTCGGCACGCAGATCACCATCAACGGGGTGATCGACGTGTTCGGGCCGCTGCTCACCGCGCGCTGAGACGCCCCCGTCAGCGTGCGACCTCGGTCCGCGCCAGACCTTCGATCCGGTCGAGCCAGCGTTCGAGGCGCGCCCGGTTGCCGGCGGCGTCGAGCACCCCGAATTGCGGGCAGGCGTAGAGGACGAGCGTGGAGCGGCCCTCGCCGGCCCCGACGATCGCGACGGCGACCGTATCCGGTAGCCGCAGCCATTCGGAGCGGACGACGTAGCGATCCTCCTCGGCCCAGCGGGCCTGGAAGGCCAGCTCGGTGCGCGGCTCCTCGGCCGCCACCTGGGCGACGATGGTGCGCAGGCGATCGCCCGGGACCGGCAGCACCGGCGGCACCCGGTCGGAGGCGGCGCGACACTGCCCGGGCGGGCAGGCGAGCGCATCGCCCGGGCGGCGCGTCAGGGTCGCGAAATCGACCGCGCCGCGATCGGGCGCCCCGAACAGCAGCCACAGATCCTCGATGCCGCCGGGCTCGGGTCCCCGCGCCACCAGCACGCCGCCGACGAGCGCGAGCCCGCCCAAGGCCAGCGCACCGGCCGCCCTCCCCCACCGCACCGTGATCCTCCGCGCCTTCGTCCCGAGCGCTTCGCTTTAAACGAAAACGGCCCCCTCGCGGGGGCCGTTCGCCACATCCGTCGCGTCGATCCAATCAGATGACGGGCGCCGAGAACAGTGCGCCGTACATCGCGGCGTGGCCGACGTAGTAGAGCGTGAGGAAGCCCGTGAGCGCCACCGCGTAATAGGCAGGAGCCAGCGCCACGTCGCGCCGGCGGACGGCGATGCGGGCGTCGTCGGCGGCGATGGCGACCAAGACCACGATGATCCCGGAATGGCCGATGGCGTCGACCTTGCCGAACTCGAACACCGCGGAGACGAAGATCGCGGCCAGGATGATCGCCGCGGTCCGGCGCACCAGGGGCGTCCAGATCAGGGCGAAGGCCAGGGTGAACTCGACGACGCCGGCGGCCTTCATGAACAGCTCAGGGGACGCACCGAAGGTCATCTCGGGCTTGGCGGCCAAGAGCGGCGCGGTCCATTCCGGGTAGGCCCACTTCTCGACCGAGGCCCACATCAGGGTCACGGCGGCGGCGGCGCGGACCACGTCGAGGGGGCGGATGCCGTAGAGGGTGCGGTTCAGGCCGGTGAGGATCAGGTAGGCGGCGACGCCGAGGAACACTGGATAGTCGGCCAAGTGGAACGCGCCGTAGCACCAGGTGGCGTAGCCGAACAGGACGACGATGCCGGCGCCGGCCAGCGGCAGGGTGCGGTGCCAGATCAGGCAGGTGGCGAGCGCCAGCTGGAACCACGGGATCCAGGCCGCGTCGGTCTTGAGCTCGGGGGTGAGGATGATGCCGCCCATCGTCCAGAGCGAGACGAAGAAGAAGCCCAGCGTCGCCCGCACCAGCAACCCGGTGTCGGCCCGCACCCGCGTGGTGACCCGGTCGAGCGCGTTCAGGAGCGCCGTACCGAGGGGGGTGCCCTCGGCGAGGCAGCCGAACATCAGGCACAGGATCGACAGGCCGACGAGCCATTCGAAATCGAGGCAGAGCACCTGTTCGAGGCCGCGGGGCTGGCCGGCGACGTCGAAGGCGCAGAACCACTTCACGTGGGCGCTGGCCTCGCTGCTGGCCAGAACGATCGCCGGGAGGGCCATGGCGCCGGCAAGAAACGGAGAAGAACAGCGCCACTCGGAAAACCGCATCGAAGCCTCGCACCGACCCGCCAGAACAGTCCCCACGCCTGCATTTAGGACTAAGCCGATCGACTTCGCCAAGGGTTTGTTAACATCCATGTCGAAAAGGTTAACGCTGTGGGAAGCGTGTAGAACTGGCTGTACGCGATCTCAGTCGAGACGGCTCGCCCCGGCAACGCGGCATTCAGCATGGGCCGTGATTCCGCCGGGCGCCCCCGCCCCGGCAAGACTTCGCTCAGTGTTCGCCGGTCATCGTGCCCGGGCCGGATGACCACGTCGCCGGCCGGACCCAGCGCGAGGACGCGACGGATGATCGGTTTGACAAGTGTGGTCAGTCTCGGGGCCGGGATCGGTCTCGCCGCGTTCGCGCCCCGGGCGGGCCTGCGCGCCCACGCCTTCGAGTCCTGCGGCGGCCTGCTGCTGGTGGCCGGCCTCGCGCTGCTCGGCTCGGGGCTACCACTGTTCCGCTAGAGCATTTTCCGTGATCTCTGGATCACAGAAAATGCTCTAACCTGCTGTGTGGTCGCATTTTCTTCACGCGAGCCGGCATCCACCTCGCTTGAAAATGCTTTAGCGCGGGGCGTCGTGCGAACCGTCATCCATCCCGCTTGAAGATGCTCAGCGTCGTCGTGGACGACGCGCTGCGTCAACGCCCGGTTCGAGAAAGACTTATACCGAGTCTCAAGGGTAGGAACCCATGAGGTCCGGCGGATTGCCGCCGCCCCGCAGTCGCGGGGGCCAGACCTCGATGAGTCGGGCTCATCGAGGTCTGGTATTACGGCCGCGGTGCGGCCTCGGTCAGATCCGCCAGGGCGGGTCCGGTCCCGGGCTCGGAGTTCAGCGTGCGCAGGAAAGCCAGCAGGTCGGCCTTCTCGTCCGCGCTCAGGTTGAGCGGGCGGATCTCCGGCGAGCGGCTCGGCCGGTCGATGCCGCCCCGGTCGTAGAGGTCGATCACCGCCTCCAGCGCCGCGATCGACCCGTCGTGCATGTAGGCGCCGCGGCCCGCGACCTCGCGCAGGCCCGGGGTCTTGAAGGCGTAGCGCAGGACCTGCGAGTTCGTGACGAAGCGCCCGCGGCCGAGGTCGGCGCCGACGGCCGTGCCGATGTCGTGGAAGGAGCCGTCGGTGAAGGCCCAGCCGCCGTGGCAGGCGGCGCAGTTCGCCCGGCCGTTGAACAGGTCGAAGCCGCGCTTGGCCGCGACCGGGATCGCCGCCTCGTCGCCGGCGATCCAACGGTCGAACGGGCTGGCGCCGGACACGATGAGGCGCTGGAAGGTGGCGAGCGCCGCCTCGATCCGCGCCTTGGTCACGCCCGGGTCGGCATAGGCCTCCTTGAAGGCGGCGACGTAGGCGGCATCCGCCGAGAGGCGGGCCACGGCGTCCTCGACCGGCAAGCCCATGTTGCCGGGGGCGCTGATCGGCACGAACGCGACGCTTTCCAGATCGCGGAACTTGCCGTCCCAGCCGAGCCGGCCCTCCTGCCAGGCGAGGTTGAGCAGGGTCGGGGTGCGCAGGTCCGTGTCGGAATCGGCGCGGGTCGGCGCGCGCCGGCGCCCGTCCGCCCAGGCGAGGTCGGGCAGGTGGCAGGTCACGCAGGCGCGGTCGCGGTCGGCCGAGAGGATCGGGTCGAAGAACAGTTTTCGGCCGAGAACGGCCTTGGCCCGGCTGTAGGGGTTTTCGTCGGGGAACGGGATCGTCGCCGGAGCGGCATAGGTCGCGCGCCAGGCGGCGCGCTGCGCCACCCCTGAATCGGTCGCCGACCCGGTGACCGCGCCGAGCATCGCAATTGCGGTGACTCCACCGCCGAGCTTCCATCGCATCCCTGAGCTCCTAGGGAGCGTACCTACGACGCGAAATCTTGCTGATCCGTGAAGGTTTCGTTCCGATTTCACGCCGTCACGGTCACATGACGCCGGAAAAGCCAGCCCAGGACAATAAACCTCAGCAACGACTTGGCAACCTGGTGCTCGAAACCCTGACGATGCTTTCAGCCGGCCTGGAGCGCGGCGCGGGTATGGGCGTCGGCGCCGACGTCGCCGGCGCCGTCCATGCCGAGGGTTTCGATCAGCCGTCCCCGTGCGCGGCTGACCCGGCTCTTGATCGTGCCGACGGCGACGCCGCAGATTTCGGCGGCCTCCTCGTAGGTGAAGCTCTGGGCGCCCACGAGCACCAGCGCCTCCCGCTGGGCGAGGGGCAGCAGGTTCAACGCGCTCTGGAACGCCCGCATCTCCACGCGGACCTCCTGCTCGGGCAGGCTCGTCAGCCGCCCGGCATGGCTGCCGTCGGCATCCTCGACCTCGCGCTTGCGCTTGCGCTGCTCGGAATAGAACAGGTTGCGCAGGATCGTGAACAGCCAAGCGGTCAGGTTGGTCCCGCGGCGGAAGCTCTCGGCCTTGGTCCAGGCGCGCATCAGCGTGTCCTGCACGAGGTCGTCGGTGCGGTCGAAATCGTAGGTCAACGAGAACGCGAAGGCGCGCAGCGCGGGAATCGCGCCGAGCAGGAGGTCGCGCATCTCGGAATCGGCGCCGGCGGGCGTTCCGACGGGGGCACAGGCCTGGATCATCGCGCCGACTCCTTTTCCGACCGAGCCGCCAACTCCGCGACGAGCGCCTCGAACCGCTCGGGGATCGGCTGGGCGAGCAGGCCCGCGTAGAGCACCCGCAGGCTGCGCCCGATCCGCCGCCGGGTCTCGGCGTCGAGCCGGCCATCGCCGCGCGGCCGCCGTTCGGACGCCCGCACCACGACGACCTCGGGCGGGCGCACGATCGTCCTGTCGGCACCGCGTTCGTCGGGGATGTCCTGCATCGTCGGCCGTCCTCGCAAAGCGGGGCGACGCCTCGCGACCCCACCGCCCGCGGACGACCGGAAACGGCCCTCAGGCCACCGGTTCTCCGCGGACGCAGGGTCCGTCGCCGTCGCTACGGGTGCTAGGGCCGGACGGTTTAATCAAGTCTGAAAACGGCATTCACCTAGAATTCATCGCCATAGATCTCGATACCATCTTATGGTCAAGCTGATGACTTTGTCAATCTGTATGATATCCTCGATCTGGATACATCTTGTTACATTCGAATGTTCGAAACCTGACGGTTTGAACTATGTGGGGATGGGATGGCTCTTCCCTCCCCTTCAGCGGAGGAGCGCGATCACGGCTTCGCTCCACGCTGTTATTACGGGGATGCGCAGTAGAGCTTGGAATCTGGAACCGTAGCTTGCGCTTCAGTGGGTACCGTGAGTGGTCCTGGATCCCTGTATCTTGAGGTGGCTGCTGTAGAGGAGCGGAGCAGGCGCAGCTCGGTGGATCCCCGATCTGCTGCATGATCGCAGTCCGGCGCGGCCGCGCCTGCTCGATAGCCCTCGATCGAACAGGCTTGGGCCCCGCCCGGCTGGCGGCGAGCCTGCATGCCGGACCGGTCCCATGGCTGAAGTGCTGGACGCCGGGCTGATCGCCCGCTTTGTTCGGGCCATGCTCGATGCGATCCGCCCGCTGCCCGACGCCGCCGCCCGTGCGCTCAAGCGCTGTCCACCCGGCGCCAGCAGCTGGTGGCCATGCGCGGGGTCGAAAACACCCGCCTGAAGCAGGCGCGCGAACCGGCCGTGATCGCAAGCCATCGCGCCTGCATCGCGGACCTCGATTGGGGCCTACGCGGCCATCGAGGCGGAGCTGGACGCCCGCAATCCAGGTCGATGCCGAGTGCGTGGTCGCGCATCGCCTGCTGCGCTCGATCCCGGGCGTCGGCGCGCGCGTGGCGGCCGTGCCGATCTACGACCTAGCCGAGCTCAGACAGCGCGACCGCAAGAGCATCGTCAGCCTAGCGGGCTTGGCCCCGCATGTCAGCCAATCCAGCCACGCTCCGCCCCGCGACCATGATCGGCGGCAGCCGGTTCTGCGTGCGCGGCGCTGTACATGAGCGCCCTCGTGGCGGCGCGCCACGACCCGGCCTTCACGACCGCCGACCGAGCCCTGTGCGATCAGACCAAGCCGGCCAAGCTGGACCTGCGCGCCGTCGCACGCCGCATCATCGTCACCGCCAACGCTCACTCGCGCGATTCCTACACCAGCACAACAAACTGGGGTGATGACGGTGAGGATGTGAAAGCCAAAACAAGACGCGCATGAAGCGGATCGCTCTGAGGGCGAGCCAAGATGGCGCTTCGCATTCCCCGGCGCGTTCGAAAATCCCGGTCGGCTCGCACGAGCACGAGGGTCTCGATACGAAAAAGGCCGGCGCCCTCACGGGAACCGGCCTCTCGATCCGCGAACGAACCGGTGCGTCAGCGGGCGGGGCCGCCCGCGGTTCCGCCGGCGTTCGGGGCCATCTTGTTGGTCTGATCGACGTTGCCACCCTTGGCCGAGTCGGCGCCGGGCGCCATGCCCATCTCTTCGGCCGGGCGGGTGACGGTGCTGCCGGTGGTCGCCGCGCCGTCGGCACCCGGCGCCACGTCGCGGGGGCCGCCGGTGGTCTGGCCCGCCTGCGGGACCGCGCGCGAAGGCTGGCCGACGTTGCCGGCATCCTGGGCGAGGGCGGGGGCGGCGACGAGGGCGCCGATCACGGCGAGGGCTGCGAGGCGCATGAGAATTCGTTCCGGTTGCGTGCGATGGGATCGAGCAACGGATGGTGGACGCTTCGGTTCCGGTCTCGCTTCGTCGCCTGCTCAGGCGTCGAGGCCGCCGGCTTCCAGGAATTGCTCCAGCCAGTGAATGTCGTAGGCGCCGTTCTGGACGTCGGCGTTGCGCACGAGGGTGCGGAATAGCGGCAGCGTGGTGTCGACGCCGTCGATGACGAACTCGTCCAGCGCCCGGCGCAGGCGCATCAGGCACTCGTTGCGGGTGCGGCCGTGGACGATGAGCTTGCCGATCAGCGAGTCGTAGTTCGGCGGCACGCGGTAGCCCTGGAAGGCGGCCGAGTCGACGCGGACGCCGAGGCCGCCGGGCGGGTGGTAGTAGGTGATCAGGCCGGGCGAGGGCCGGAAGGTCGCCGGATGCTCGGCGTTGATCCGGCACTCGATGGCGTGGCCCTCGACCCGGATGTCGTCCTGCGTCACCGACAGGGCGCCGCCGGCCGCGACCCGGATCTGCTCGATCACGAGGTCGATACCGGTGATCATCTCGGTGACCGGGTGCTCGACCTGGATGCGCGTGTTCATCTCGATGAAGTAGAACCGCCCGTCTTCATAAAGGAACTCGACGGTGCCGGCGCCGAGGTAGCCGAGCTTGCGCATCGCGTCGGCGCAGATCTCGCCGATCTCGCCCCGCATCTCGGCATTGAGCGCGGGCGAGCCGCCCTCCTCCCAGACCTTCTGGTGGCGACGCTGCAGCGAGCAGTCGCGCTCGGCCAGATGCACCGCGCCGCCACGGCCGTCGCCGAGCACCTGCACCTCGATGTGGCGCGGCTTGGTGAGGTACTTCTCCAGGTAGACCGCGTCGTCGCCGAAGGCCGCCTTGGCCTCGGAGCGGGCCATGCCCAGCGCCTGCTCCAGCTCGCCTTCCGAGCGCGCCACCTTCATGCCGCGCCCGCCGCCGCCGGCCGCCGCCTTGACCAGCACCGGGTAGCCGATCTCGGCGGCGACCCGCTTGGCCTCCACCGGGTCCTCGATGCCGCCGTCGGAGCCGGGCACGCAGGGAATGCCGAGCTTGAGCGCGGTGCGCTTGGCTTCGATCTTGTCGCCCATGATCCGGATGTGCTCGGCCTTCGGGCCGATGAAGCCGATCTCGTGATGGGCCAGCACCTCGGCGAAGCGCGCATTCTCTGAGAGGAAGCCGTAGCCGGGATGGACCGCGTCGGCACCGGTGATCTCGCAAGCCGCGATGATCGAGGGGATGTTGAGGTAGCTGTCGCGGGCGGCGGGCGGGCCGATGCAGACGCTCTCGTCGGCCAGCCGCACGTGCATCGCGTCGGCGTCGGCGGTCGAGTGCACCGCCACGGTCTTGATGCCGAGCTCCTTCGACGCCCGGAGGATGCGAAGCGCGATCTCGCCGCGGTTGGCGATCAGGATCTTGTCGAACATGGCAGGGGCGTTTTCCAGCGAAGTGTGCGCGGTTCGCGTGACGAGAGCGGGGCCTTCGCCGACGGCGGCGCGGATGGCGGGCTGACGAACGCCCTCGGCTCCTCCGCGCTCGGCTACTCGATGACGAGGAGGGCTTCGCCGTACTCGACCGGCTGCCCGTCCTCGACGAAGACCGCGGCCACCGTGCCGGCGCGGGGCGCGACGATCTCGTTGAAGGTCTTCATCGCCTCGATCAGGAGCAGCTTGTCGCCGACCTCGACCCTGGAGCCGACCTCGACGAAGGCCTTCGCCTCGGGCGAGGGGCGCAGGTACGCGGTGCCGACCATCGGCGAGGGCACGGCGCCGGGATGGGTCTTGCCACGCTCGGGCACGGCGCCGGGGCCGGCAGGAAGCGGCTGGGGTGCCGCCGGGAGCGCCATGGCCGCCGGCGCGGCGACCTGGACGTTCACCGGCTCGATCCGGCGGACGACGCGGATGCGGAGATCCCCCTTCTCGACCTCGATCTCGGACAAGCCGGTCTCGGTGACGAGGTTGGCGAGCTCGCGGACGAGATCGGCATCGATGGGGTCGTGCTTGGACATCGGGCCTGTCTTCTGGGGACTGAACCTGGGATGGCGGATGGCGGCCGCGCCTGCGCCGTTCCGCCGGCGCGGCCGCGGACCCCGATCCCGCGAAGGCGCCGGTCTTAGACGAAGGCGCGCGTTCGCGACACCCCGTCGCGCGTCAGCAGGAGGCGTGACCGCACTGGCGGACGTCGGCGATGGTCTTGCGGATCGGCTCGACGCCGACCGCGCCGGGGATGATCTCGTCGCCGATGATGAAGGCCGGGGTGCCCGAGAGGCCGAGCTTGTCGCCCAGGCCCCGGTTCTCGGTGAGTGCGGCCTTCACCTCGGGCCCTTGCGCGTCCTTCTGCAGCTTGGCCATGTCGAGGCCCATCGCCTTGGCGACGTCGAGGGCCTTGGCGCCGTTCACGCGGCCCTTGGACTCGAGCAGCTTCTGGTGGAACTCGAACAGCTTGTCGCCCTTGAGCTGCTGCTTGGCGGCAAGCGCGATCTGGCTGGCCTCCTGCGATTCCGGGCCGAGCACCGGGAAGTCCTTGATCACCACCCGCAGCTTCGGGTCGGCCTTGATCAGCGCCTGCACGTCGCCCAGAGCCTTGCGGCAATAGCCGCAATTGTAGTCGAAGAACTCGATCATCGTGACGTCGCCGGCCGGGTTTCCGGCGACCACGTCGTGCGGGCTGTCGAGCAGCGCCTTCTGCGATTCCTTGAGGGCCGCGGCCTGGGCGAGGCGCTGGGTCTCGACCTGGCGCTTCTCGCCCTCGGCGATCGCCTCCTGCAGCACGTCCGGGTTCTTGATCAGGTAGTCCTTGACGATCGCCTCTATGCCGGCGCGCTGCGCGTCGGTGAAGGGCGCGGCCGGCGCGGTCTGCGCCAGCGCCGGGCCCGCGAGGGCGAGGGGCAGGGCGAGGGGCAGGGACAGCATCGCCGCGAGGCAGGAGGCCGAGAGCAAACGGGGGAGAAGCATACGTCCTCGCTGGGCGGGCGCGGCGGGCAGGCCGAGCCGGGGCATGGTCGATCCGGTATCGATCGGGTTAGGCGTTTTCACGGCGGCGGGTCAAATCCCCGGATCGAATCCGGTTTTGCACGATGCGTCATTTCTCCTGCGAGGCGTCACGTCGATGATCGATCCCCTCCGGGCCTTCCGGCTCCGCCCGCGCCTGCTCGCGGCCTTCGGCATCATGGCCGCCTGCGCGCTGCTGGTCCCGGGGCCGGACCTCGTCACGCGCCTGCTCGCAGGCTGGTGCGCCGGGATCGTGGCCTACGCCGTTCTGATCGTCCGCCAATCGACCGGGCAGTCCCGTGACGCCCTGCGCCTGCAGGCCTCGCGCCTCGACGACAGCGCGGCCCTGGTCACCGTGTTCACCCTGCTCGCGGCCGCGGCGAGCTTCGCCGCGGTCGGCGTGTTGGTGCTCGGCGGCAAGGCGAGCGGGGCGGGCAAGGTCTTCGACCTGACGCTCGCCGGCGCGACGGTGCTGTGCACCTGGTCCTTCGTGCAGCTCGTCTTCTCGGTCCACTACGCCCACGTCTACTACGGCGACGACGCGCCGGGCGAACGCCGCGGCGGCCTCGACTTCCACGGCGACGAGGACCCGGACTTCTGGGACTTCCTGTACTTCACCGTCACCATCGGCGCGGCGGCGGCGACCTCGGACACCAACATCACCAGCAAGCGCATGCGCCGCATCGCGACGGTGCAGACGGTCTACGCCTACCTGTTTAACACCGGCGTGCTGGCCCTCGCCGTGAACATGGCGGCGGGGTTCGTTGGGCATTGAGGATGTTGGGCGATCCGGGCGATGCTCCCGAATCGTCGGCGCGCCGTTTCGTCATCGCCGGCCGCATTTGATGGCGCTACAAATATTATGGCGATCACCTTCGATCCCGCGAAGCGAGATTGGACGCTCCGTGAGCGAGCCCTCGATTTCGCAGCTGCCGCGACCGTCCTCGCCGGCTCCTGCGTCAGCTTCGAAGACGATCGCCAGGATTATGGCGCGACGCGCATCATCACGATCGGGACGCTCGCGAGCCGGATGGTCGTGGTCGGCTGGACCCTGCGTGGCGACGACGAGCATGTCTTTTCGATGAGGAAGGCCAATGACCGTGAGCAAAAGAAATATGGTCCCGCCCTCCGCTGACGGCATCGGGCAAACGGACCTTGCGCGGCTCGATGCCCACGTGATCCAGGCGAGCGAGTATGACGAGATTCCCAAGATTACCGACGCCATGATGGCGCGCGCAGTGCCCGGCTCGGGCCACGACATCGCGCGCCGCGGGCGTGGGCGTCCGAAATCCGAGGCTCCGAAGCGGCAGGTGACGTTGCGCCTCGACGGCGACGTGATCGCGGCGATGCGCGCTAGCGGGCAGGGCTGGCAGGCGCGGGCCAACGCCGTGCTCCGCGAACGCTTCAAGGCGTAGCGCCACGGCGACAGGTCCTGCGGGCCGTTCGAGGGCTGACCGGCGGCCGCGGCCCGCGTATAAGCGTCGGATGATCCCGATCTCCCGCCGTGCCGCCGCCGTCGCGCCCTTCCTCGCCATGGACGTGATGGTCGCCGCCGCCACAAAGGCGCGGGCCGGGGAGGACGTGGTGCGGATGGAGGTCGGCCAGCCCTCGGCGCCGGCGCCTCGGGCGGTGATCGCCGCCGCGCAGCGGGCGCTGGAAGGCGGCCGCGTGCCCTACACCGAGGCCCTGGGGCTGCCGGCCCTGCGCGAGCGCATCGCGCAGGATTACCGCGAACGCCACGGGGTCGCGGTGCCGCCGGAGCGTGTGGTGGTGACCACCGGTTCGTCCGCCGGCTTCATCCTGGCCTTCCTGAGCCTGTTCGACGCCGGCGCCCGGGTCGGCGTGCCGCAGCCGGGCTATCCGGCCTATCACAACATCCTCTCGGCCCTCGACCTGGTGCCGGTGCCGATGCGCCTGAGCGCCGCCGACCGCTACGCCCCGACCGCCGCGCTGCTTCAGGCGACGCATGCGGCACATGCCCTGTCCGGCGTGCTGGTGATGAGCCCGGCCAACCCCTCCGGCACGGTGATCGGTGAGGCGGCGCTCGCCGAACTCTGCGCGGCGGCGCGGGCGCTCGGCCTACCCTTCGTCTCCGACGAGATCTATCACGGCCTCGGCTACGGCGTGCCGACGACGACCGCGCTCCGGTTCGACTCGGATGCGATCGTCATCAACTCGTTCTCGAAGTACCATTGCATGACCGGCTGGCGGGTCGGCTGGATGGTGGTGCCCGACGCCCTCGTGCGCCCGATCGAGCGGCTGGCGCAGCACCTCTACATCTCGGCGCCCTACCTCTCGCAGATCGGCGCGCTGGCGGCCTTCGATGCCACCGAGGAGCTCGACGCCGTGCGCGACGGCTACGCCCGCAACCGCGCGATCCTGCTCGATGCGTTCCCCGGAATCGGCCTCGGGCGCACGCATCCCGTGGACGGCGCCTTCTACCTTTACGCGGATGTGGCGAACCTCACCAACGACGCCTCCGCCTTCTGCCGGCGGATGCTCGACGAGGCCGGCGTGGCGGCCACCCCCGGCCTCGACTTCGACCGGGAGGCCGGCCACCACCACGTCCGGTTCTCCTTCGCCGGCTCGGAAGCCGAGTGCCGGGAGGCGGTGCGGCGCCTGCGCACTTGGCTGGCGTGATGCCGCTCAGGCTCGTCCGACCCGGCGCCTGATACGTTCAGGCTGCCAGGACGGCCGCGTCGGCGGCCGCTGCAGCTGCGAGGGTCGTCGCGGTCGCCGCGTCGAAGGCCTGGAACGCGACGGTCGCGGCGTCCCAATCCTGAACCTTCACGCCGGCGCAAAGCGCTGCCGCCTGGGCGGCGGCGGCGATGACTCCGGCGCGGACGTTTGCGGGCAGGATCGGGTCGGCGACGATCGCCATCATGCCGGTATGGGGCACGACGCCGACCAGCACCGAAGCGAGCCGGCGCTTCCAGGCGGCGCAGTCGGCCGGCAGCCGGGCGAGGGCCACGGCGAGGGGGTCGCCGTCCAAGCGGTCGAGCAGGGTGCGGCTCATCGCTTCGAGCGCCTCGAGCTCGCCGATCGCGTCCTTGATCTCACCGCGCGACTTCTCTGTGCCGGCGGCGATGCGGCCGACGTTGGAGGCGATCTCGCCGGTGGCGGCGATCTGCTGCTCCATCACCTCGGCCAGGGCCCGCATCTCGGAAGCCGCCTCGGCGACCGCGGCGCTCTCGGCCTCGACGCGGGCGTTGGCGCGGTCCATCACCTCGGAGCCGGCCGCCACCGCGGCCCGGCTGTGGCCGACGGCCGCGTGCATGGCCGACAGCTCGGTCTGAAGCGCGGAAAGCCGCGCGCGGATCTCGTCGGTCGCCCGGGCGGTCTGGCCCGACAGCGCCTTCACCTCGCCGGCGACCACGGCGAAGCCTCGGCCCGCCTCGCCGGCGCGCGCCGCCTCGATGGTGGCGTTGAGCGCGAGCAGGTTGGTCTGAGCCGAGATCGAGGCGATCGCGGTCGCCATCTCTTCGATCCGACGCGCAGCCGCGGCGAATCCGTCGAGGCGCCCGCCGATCTCCGACGTGCCGGCCTGGATCTCCTGCATCCGCTCGCCGGCCCGGCGCATGTCGCCAGCGCAGATCGCGATGCCCTCGCGGGCCCGCTCGGCCGTCTCGGCCGAGGTCTGCGACCGGGCGGCGATCTCGCTGGTCGAGGCGGCGAGTTCCTCGCTCGCGGCCGCGATCAGGCGGGCCTGGTCGGCGACCTGTGCGGAATCGTGGGTGAGCCAGCCGATCGAGGTTCCGGCCGACGAAGCCGCGGCCGACAGGCGGCCGGGCAGGCGCAGCGCTTCGGGGTCGGCGGGCGGCACGGAGACGGGCTTGATGGCCTGCTCGGGCGCCTCGGCGGTGCAGTCGAGACCGCCGGGAGCCACAACCGAGAGGGCCGGCGTTTCAATCCTGGCTTTGCGGAAGAAGCTCAACATCGATTGCGTTCCTTGGGACAGGACTGCAACCTGGAATGGAATAGGTCAATACGGAGTTTATACCGCACACGTTTGTACACAAACAGAGCGATTTCAATCCGTCGGTGATGTCGAGATCGTCATTTGCGCCGCACCCGATGTCTCGGAGACCTCATTGCCGTCGCCGGCGAAGCGAGGCCCTGGGTTCGTTGGAACCCAGGGCCTCGTCTCAGTCGGCCGGCTTCGTTTCAGCCGGCCTTGCGCCGGTTCATTCGCCAGTCAGCGCGGCCTTGGTGCGCGACCACCAGCCGGCACGCTTCGGCCGGTCGGGATCGGACGGCTCGCTGAGCACCACCGCCACCGGCTCCGGCGCGCGCACCGGAGCGGGCGCCGGGGACGCCGGCTCGACCATGGGCTCGGGGGCCGCTTCGGTCGCAACCGGCGACGGCGCCGGGGCGTCGGGGGAAGATGTCTCGGCGGGGCTCGACACCGGCAGGTCGATCGCGGTCTCGGCGGGAGGCGTCGCCGCGGCGATCGCCGCCTCGACGGCCTCGGCGCTCACCGGCTGCTCCGGCTGCAGTTCGGCGACCGGGTCGCCGCCTGCCTCCTGCGACGCGTCGAAGTCGGACGCGGCCCCCTCGGACGCGACGGCGTCGCCACCATCCCGGCCGCGGCCCTCGGCGCGGCCGCGGCCGCCCCGACGTCCGCGGCGCCGGCGGCGTCCGCCGGCATCCTCGTCGCCCTCGGCCGGCGCGGCCTCCCGGGCCGGCGCCTCCACGGCTTCGGGGTCTCCGGTTTCTGCGAGTTCGCCCTCCGCCTCGTCGTCGGCCGACCCCTCGCCTTCTCCGTCGCCCTGCTCCGAACCGGCCTCCGCGCCGCGCTCGGCCTCGCCGCCCTCGGAGCGACCGCCGCCGCGCTTGCGCCGGCGGCGCCGGCGACGGCGCTGGCCGTCGCCCTCATCCGATTTCTCCGAACGCTCGGCTCCAACCTCGCGACCGTCGTCGGCCTCGTCGCCCTCGGCGTCGGTCTCGCCCAAGACCTCCGGGCCGGCGGCGTCCTCGAGGGTTTCGTCCTCGATCTCCTCGAAGGTGTCGTCCTCCTCGATCTCGGAGGTCGGCGAGATCGCGGTGGCGCGGATTCCGGTGATCGGACCCTCGGCGCGCTGGGCCGGCTCGCCGCGATCCAGCTGGTAGGCGGTGGTGGCCCCCAGCCGCTCGTCGGCGGCGATGGTCACGGTGACGCCGAAGCGCATCTCGAGCTCGTGCAGGTGCCCGCGCTTCTGGTTGAGGATGTACAGCGCCACCTCGGTGCGGGTGCGCAGGATCAGGTTGTGGCTCGCCGACTTGAGCAGCGCCTCCTCGATCGCCCGCAGGATGTGCAGCGCGACCGATGCGGTGGCGCGCACGAAGCCGGAGCCGCCGCAATGCACGCACGGCACCGACGAGGATTCGAGCACGCCGGTGCGGATGCGCTGGCGGCTCATCTCCATCAGGCCAAAGGGCGAAATGCGGCCGACCTGGATGCGGGCGCGGTCGTTCTTCAGGCAGTCGTTGAGCTTCTTCTCGACGGCGCGGTTGTTGCGCTTCTCCTCCATGTCGATGAAGTCGATCACCACGAGGCCGGCGAGGTCGCGCAGGCGTAGCTGGCGGGCGACCTCCTCGGCCGCCTCCATGTTGGTGCGAAGCGCCGTGTCCTCGATGTCGTGCTCGCGGGTCGAGCGACCGGAGTTCACGTCGATCGAGACCAGGGCCTCGGTCGGGTTGATCACGAGATAGCCGCCGGACTTCAGCGTCACGTGGGTCGAGAACATCGCGTCGAGCTGCTGCTCGACGCCGTGGCGGGCGAAAATCGGCGTTGCGTCGCGGTAGGGCTTCACCACCTTTGCGGATTGCGGCATCAGCATGCGCATGAAGTCGCGCGCCTCGGCATAGGCCGCCTCACCCGAGACCAGCACCTCGTCGAGGTCCTTGTTGTAGAGGTCGCGGATCGCGCGCTTGATCAGCGAGCCCTCCTCGTAGACCAGAGCGGGCGCGGTCGAGGACAGGGTCAGCGCGCGCACGCTCTCCCACAGACGCATCAGGTATTCGAAGTCGCGCTTGATCTCCGGCATCGTGCGCGAGGCGCCGGCCGTGCGCAGGATCACGCCCATGCCGTCGGGCACCTCCAGCGCCTGGGCGGTCTCCTTGAGGCGCTTGCGGTCGGCGGCCGAGGTGATCTTGCGGGAGATCCCGCCGCCGCGGCCGGTGTTCGGCATCAGCACCGAGTAACGGCCGGCGAGCGACAGATAGGTGGTGAGCGCCGCGCCCTTGGTGCCGCGCTCTTCCTTGACGACCTGGACCAGGATGATCTGGCGGCGCTTGATCACCTCCTGGATCTTGTAGTGGCGGCGGTGGCTGCGCGGACGCTCGGGCAGCTCGCCGAGCGCGTCGCCGTTGCCGCCGACCTGCGAGATCTTCGGCTCGGCGTCGGGATCCTCGTCGCCCTCGTCCTCGTCGGACTCCTCGTCGTCGCCGTCCTCTTCGTCCTCGTCGTCGGAATCGTCGTCCTCGTCCTCGTCTTCATCCTCGTCGGATTCGTCCTCGGACGCCGTCGGCGCCTCGGCGACGGTCAGTCCCTGGGCCACGGCGACGATCGCCTCAGGGCGCGGGGCGTCGTCGGCGGTCTCCCCGTCCTGGGCCTCGTGCTCATGCGCCTCGCCGGCAGGCTCGTCGGCATCCGGCTCGGGCAAGACGGCGGAGGCGTCGCTGCCCGGCGCGATCGCGCCCTCGGGCCGGTCCTGGTCCACATGCGCCTCGGCGACGTGATCGTCGCCGGCATGGGCTTCGTGGGCATGGGCCTCAGCGGCCTGCGTGTCGTGGGACTGCGCGTCGTGATGCGCTTCGCCGGCCGGGGCATCATGCCCGTCCGCACGGGCGGCCTCGTGCGACGCGTCATGCTCCTGCGCGACGTCCTCGGCGCTCACGGTCTCGTCGAGCTTGGCGGCGGAGGCCTCGGCCCGGCGCCCGCGGACGCGGCGGCCGTTGCTGCGCGGCGACTTGCGGCGGCGTTCCTCGCGCTCGCGGTGCTCTTCCGCGTCGCGCGCCTCGTCCTCGAGCAGCGCCTGCCGGTCGGCGAGCGGGATTTGGTAGTAGTCGGGGTGGATCTCTGAGAAGGCGAGGAAGCCGTGGCGGTTGCCGCCGTACTCGACGAAGGCGGCCTGGAGCGAGGGCTCCACGCGCGTCACCTTGGCGAGATAGATGTTGCCGCGAAGCTGGCGCCGGTTGGCCGCCTCGAAGTCGAATTCCTCAACCCTAGAACCGTGAACCGTGACGACCCGGGTCTCTTCCGGATGCATCGCGTCGATGAGCATCTTGTTGTTGGCCATGACGAACTTTCGACATGGCGGCGGACGTCGCTCTCCTGGGCCCGTGTCCCGGTGGAGCCTCGCCCGGCTTGAAGGCCGTCAGGGAGAGGGCTCGCGCCGGCCTCGAAACCGAGGCCGCGGGGCTTGAACTGAAGGGATTGCCGTCAACCGCCGCTCGGCGCGCGCTTCCGCTGCGCCTGGGGTTGAACCTGATCGGGGGGACGGACGGATCGGCGCGACGCGCATCGCGCACGCTGACGGCACGGGCAACGGCAATCGATGCTGTGCCTCCGTCCATCTGTATTCCCGACCTCGCGAAAACCATCTCGACCGTCCCGTGATGACGAGGCGACCGCGAATTCCATGATAACCCATGCGCCGGGACAAAACCCGTCGCGTGTGCAGAGCCCCGGCCGTCCAGGGCCGCAACGGCGGAGAATCGTCGCCGCCGCGGGCACGCCGTCGCCCGATGGCGGGCCGCGACGCACGAACGATCCCGTGAGGATCGGACAGGGCCTGCCATCATTACAGATCGTCGCAGGGATTTGGCAAGGCCGAGCTGGAATCGCCCGCCAAGCGCCTGCGGGGCGGCGCCCGTTTCAAACCGGCCGGCGTGTTCGCGGGCGGGAGGCCAGGGCGCCGATGTCGCGCCCGACACCCACAATCTTGCCGGCTTTGGGGCGCGGACTGCCGGTCCTGCGGTTGCACGGGCGGCGATCCGCCGAGCCCGCTCGACGACCCTCTTCGATTCCCTCAGATGGAGTGCGCGAGCCCTTGTTGAAAACCATCGCCCTGGTCGTCTCGGTCGCCGCCTTCCTCGCGCTCCGGGCCTTCGTGAAATTCCTGCTGCTCCCGTTCCGCGCCCTGCGGAACCTCCGGAAGGACAGCCCGATCTCGACCTAAGCTCCGCTTGGCCGACGGCCCTCGCAGAACCGCTCGTCGCAGAACCGCCCGTCGAAGGGCCGCGGGCGGCTATCGGAACCGTGAACGGCGGGGCGCCGATCGTGCCTTCCGGCGTGGGCTGGAATCATGACAGATCGCCGCGGGGGCCTGAAGGCTCGGCGGTGGGAATACCGAATCGATGGCCAACCGTGAGCCGGTGCTGGCGCCCGTCCCGATCGCGGACCTGCGCCCGACGCAGATGACGGTGGGCTACCGGGAGGTCGCCGAGAAGCGCCGGCGCTGGCGCGACTATGACGACAACAAGCGCGCCGCCTTCCTGGGGGCGCACATGGTGCCGACGCTGCTCGGGCCGAAGAAGCACCACTACGTCATCGATCACCACCATTTGTCCCGCGCCCTGCTGGAAGAGGGCGTCGAGAGCGTGCTCGTGACCATAGTCGCGGACCTGCACCACCTCGACAAGGACGCGTTCTGGACGGTGTGCGACCACAAATCGTGGGTGCACCCCTACGATGCCGAGGGCGTGCGCGCCGGGTTCAAGGATATCCCCAAGGCGATGGCGGACCTCGCCGACGACCCCTACCGGAGCCTGGCCGGAGAGCTGCGCCGGGCCGGGGGCTTCGCCAAGGACACGACGCCGTTCAGCGAGTTCCTCTGGGCCGACTACCTCCGTCGCCACGTCAAGGCCAAGCGCATCGAGAACGACTTTTCGGCGGCGCTGGAGGAGGCGATGGCCTTGGCCAAGGCGTCCGAGACGAGCTACCTCCCCGGCTGGTGCGGCCCGACCGCATAGCGGCGCTCGGCCCTTGCGTCACAGGCCCCAATACGGCGCCGCGTTGTAGTAGCGGTGGACCCGCTCCTCCCAGGCGTGGTCTTCGGCCGGGTCGGTGCCCTCGGGCGAGCGCGGCGGGGCGTCGCGCAGTTGCGCCTCGGTGACGTCGACGACGTAGGCGTCGTGCTCGGGCGAGAAGCGGAGCACCGCCCAGGGCAGCGTATGGAAGCCCTCGCCGAGCCCGAGGAAGCCGCCGAAGCTCATCACCGCGTAGGCGACCTGGCCCGAGCGCTTGTCGAGCATCAGCCGCTCGATCCGTCCGACCTTGGTGCCGTCCGGCCGGCGCACGTCGGTGCCGACGACGCGGTCGTGGGCGATCAGGCTGCGGGCCTGTTCAGAGGTATCCGGCGTGGGTGTCACGATGCGGCCTCCGGTTCGTTCGGCCCGCGCGACGGCGGGCCTGCCCGAAAAACGCCCCGGCGGCGGGCGACGTTCCGATCCTCGACGGGCGACCGCCGGACCGGATACACAGACCCGCATGCACACGCGCCGCCTCGCCCTCTCCGCCGCCCTCGTCCTTTCGTCGGCCCTCGCTTCGCCCGCCCACGCACAGGACAAGGGGACCCTCAACCCCAAACCCCTGCCGCCGCTGGAGAATCCCGACGCGCCCTCGACGCCGGCCAAGGCGCTGTTCGGGCGGGTGACCGGCCCGGCCTCCGGCCCCGCCCACGCCTACGGCTCCTACGCCAAGGGCTGTTTCTCGGGCGGCGCGGCGCTGCCGATCGACGGGGCGACGTGGCAGGTGATGCGCCTGTCGCGCAACCGGAACTGGGGCACGCCCTACCTCGTCGACTTCCTGGAGCGGCTGGCGGCCAAGGCGCCGCGGGTCGGCTGGCCGGGCCTGCTCGTCGGCGACATGTCGCAGCCGCGCGGCGGTCCGATGCTCACCGGCCACGCCTCGCACCAGCTCGGGCTCGACGCCGACGTGTGGCTCACCCCGATGCCGGACCGGCGCATGACGCGGGCGGAGCGCGAGGAGACCTCGGCCACCGACATGGTGCGGCCCGACCGCCTCGACATCGACCCCGACACCTGGACGCCGGAGCGGCTGAGCCTGATCCGCCTCACCGCCGAGCAGCCGGAGGTGGCGCGCATCTTCGTCAACCCGGCGATCAAGAAGGCCCTGTGCCGGGAGGCGGACGGCAGCCGCGGCTGGCTGCGCAAGGTGCGCCCGATGTACGGGCACAATTACCACTACCATATCCGCCTCGCCTGCCCGGGCGGTCAGGATTCCTGCGGCGACCAGGCCGCCCCGCCGCCCGGCGACGGCTGCGGCGAGGAGCTCGCCTACTGGTTCAGCGACGCGATCCTCCACCCCCGCCCCCCGAAGACCAAGCCGAAGCCACGCCCGCCGATGACCATGGCGGCCCTGCCGGCCGAGTGCCGGATGGTGCTGAAGGCGCGCTGAAGGCGAAGGTTCGCAGGCGGACGGCGCACGCCATCACCCCACCCTGAGGTGCGGACGCGAAGCGGGCGCCTCAGGATGTGGTGGTGGGTTGGACGATGGGTCGGCGGCCCGTCGGATTACGAAAGCTCCTCTCCCGGCGTCGGCTCGGCCGCGGCGGCGCCGGGCTCCGGGGCGGGGGCGGGCGGCGCGGCCGGGGGCTGGTCGACGAGAGTGCCGATCAGGTCGAGGAGCGCCCGGTGCTCGGGGCCGCCGGCGCCGGCGCGCAGGAAGGCGCCGACGGGGGTCTCGGAGGTGCGGCCGCCGGACGACGCGTTCGGCTCGTGCAGGATGGCGACCTCGGCGCCGTCCGCGCGGCGGAGCCACCAGCGGTCGTCGTTCTCGCTGGCGTGGATCAGGCGTCGATCGGTCTTCATGGGGGCGCTGTCCTGGTTGGCACGGACGGAGAAGTCGGCGGGCGCGGTTTCGCTCCCGTACCTCAGGCGCCTGCCTGCCGCCGGTCGAGGCTGTGGGTGAGCTGGTCTGCGAACTTCGCCGCCGCGACGGAGAGCAGGCGCCCGCGCAGCTGCCCGAGGATCATCACCATCGGGTCGAGGTCGCGCGCGTCGATCTGGCGGCTGGCGAGGCGCGGGTCGTCGGGGATGCCGCTCGGCACCTGGAGGCTCACGGCCTCCTCGCGCAGAACGAGGTTGCGCAGGAACTCGAGCGAGCTCGACTCGACCCCCGGCCCGAGCGGCACGCCCTTCCGCGCCAGGGCCTGCTCCAGGTGTAGGCGGATCGCCAGCGACCGGTCGGGCAGGGCCATCGCATGGGCGAGGCAGTCGCGCAGGCGCACCGGCCCGGCCTCCCGGGCGAGGGGATGGCCGGCCCGCATCAGCGCGCAGAGCGGCTGGCGGCAGGAATACAGCACGTGCAGGTCGGCGGAGGGCGGCGGCTGCAACACCAGGGCTAGGTCGGCCTCGAAGGCGGTCAGCGCCGCCACCGCCTGGACGTGGTCGCGCACCTGCACCGTGAACCCGACCTGCGGAAACCGCTCGCGGTAGGCCTGGACCTCCTCCGGCACCACCTGCGTGACGAAGGCCTGGCTGCAGGCCAGCGCCACGTGCCCGCGCCGGACCCCGGAGAGGTCGGCGATCTGCGAGCGCACACGCTCGAGGTCGGCGAGCTGGTCGCGCACGTGCCGGACCAGCAGCTCGCCGGCCGCGTTGAGCCGCATCCCCTGCGCCAGCCGCTCGAAGATCGGCGTGCCGAGTTCGTACTCGATGTCCTGGACTTGGCGCGTCAGCGCCGAGGGGGCGATGTTGAGGCGCTCGGCCGCCCGGCGGATCGAGCCGCTGCGGGCGATTTCGGCGATGCAGGCCAGCGTCCGGGTGTGCTTCATCGCAGATCCCCGCCTCGGGCGCGCTTCGGACGGCCCATACCAACCAGCTAGACCGCCTGTTGCCGAAATCGCAACAGCCCCATCCCGATTGAGCACTCGTTAGCAACGGCAGGGGGATCTACGCTTCGTACCGTCGCCGTTCCCCGCCTCGCCGGCCTCGGAGTGAAGCCATGATCGCCCGCCGCACCCTCCTTGCCGGCCTCGGGGCCGGGCTCGTCTCGGCGCCCTTCGTGGCCCGCGCCGCCGCGCCGGTGACGATCCGCATGGGCTCGCTCAAGCTGATCCATTCGATCGCGCCATACTTCTACGAGCGCTTTACGCCGGCTGGCTACGTGGTCGAGGTGATCCCGTTCGAGAGCCCGACCGAGTGCAAGAACGCGGTGGTCACCAAGTCGGTGGATTTCGGCACCTTCGGCATCGCCTCGGCGACCCTGGGCGCGGCCGCCGGCGAGCCGCTAACGGTGATCGCCTCGACCTGCAACGGCGGCATGGCGATCATCTCCAAGAAGGATTCCGACGTCCGCGCGGTCAAGGACCTCAGGGGCAAGCGCGTCGCCCTGTGGCCCGGCTCGACGCAGGAGGTGTTCGCCCTCGAGCGCATGCGCATGGAGGGGCTCTCGATCAAGGACATCGTGCCGGTGCGCATCTCGTTCTCGGAGATGCACATCGCCTTGGCGCGCGGCGACATCGACGCCTATGTCGGCGCCGAGCCGGCCCCCGGCGTCAGCCTGTCGAGCGGCGTCGGCCAGCTCGTCGAGTACCCCTACGGCACCGAAATGGGCTCGCTCAACATGGTGTTCGGCACCCATCGCGACACGATCGCGGGCAAGCCCGACCTCGTCCGCACCATGCTGGAAATCCACCGCAAGGGCACCGAGTTCGCCGCCAAGAACCGCGACGCGATGATCGACATGGCGGTGATGAAGCTCGGCCAGAAGCGAGAGGCTTTGGTGGTCTCGGCTCCCAACGTCGACCTGACGTGGAAGCTCGGCCCGGACGAGGTGAAGAAGGCCGAGGCCTACGCCCGGCACATGCTCGCCCTCAAGCAGATCAAGCGCCTGCCGGAGCCGGGCTTCGTCGACACCACGTTCGTCGACGCGATGCGGGACGCGTGACATGAGCGCGACGACGGCGACGGAGGCGGACGTGGCCGCCGCGGGCGACGCGGCGCTCCCCCTCTCCCGCACCGGAGAGGGCACCCGCGTTCCACGCCGTCGCACCAAGGACATCCTGCAGCGCATCAAGGGCGCCGCCCTCGCGCTGGCCCTGCCCCTCGCGCTCGCCCTCGTCTGGCACCTCGCCACGGTCGGGAAACCCTACAGCCTGATCCCGCCGCCGGCCGAGGTCTGGACCGAGATGCGCGACCTCGCCGTCGGCGGCGTCAACGACGACGCGTTCAGCGGCACGCTGTGGACGCATCTCGCGGCTTCGCTCGCCCGCGTCTTCGGCGGGTTCGCGCTCGCGGCGGCAGCCGCCCTGCCGCTCGGGCTGTTGATCGGCCGGGTGCCGCTGATGCGGGCGCTCCTCGACCCGACCTTTCAGATCCTGCGGCCGGTGCCCGTCACCGCCTGGCTGCCGCTGGCGATGATCCTGTTCGGGCTCGGGCCGCGCTCAGCCTACTTCCTGGTGTTCCTCGGAGCGTTCTACCCGATCCTCGTCAACACGATCTTCGGCGTGCGCGCGGTCGAGCCCCGGCTGTTCGAGGCCGCCGCCATGCTCGGCTGCACCGGCCCGGCACAGTTCGCCCGCGTGGTTCTGCCCGCCGCCCTCCCATCGATCTTCAGCGGGTTGCGCCTCGGCCTCGGCTTCGCCTGGGTGGTCATCGTCGTCGGCGAGATGACCGGCGTCCAGACGGGCCTCGGCGCGATCATCATGGAGGCGCGCCAGCTCTCGCGCACCGAGATCGTCATCTGCGGCATGGTGGTGATCGGCGTCGCCGGGTTCATCTCCGACCGGATCGTCATGGAGATCGGTCGCCGCCTGCTCTCGTGGAGCCCCGCGCATGGTTGAATCCGATGGCTGATCCAACGATCCCGATCGTCGATGTCCGCGACGTCTCGAAGACCTACCTGTCGCAGGGGCGCCGGACCGAGGCCCTGCGCGGCGCCAACCTCACCGTCCAGCGCGGCGAGTTCGTCTGCCTTCTCGGGGCGTCGGGCTGCGGCAAGTCCACCCTGCTGCGGATCGTGGCCGGCTTCGAGGCCACCACCGCCGGCGAAGCGCTGATGTGGGGCAAGCCGATCCCCGGACCCGGCCCGAGCCGGGGCATGGTGTTCCAGGATTACGGCCTGTTCCCGTGGTTGACCGTCCGCGACAACATCGGCTTCGGCCCGAACTCGCGCGGCCGCCCCGCCGCGGAGGTGCGCGAGACAGCCGCGCGCTACATCGACCTCGTCGGCCTGGGCCAATTCGCCGACGCCTACCCGCACCAGCTCTCGGGCGGCATGAAGCAGCGCGTGGCCATCGCCCGCGTGCTCGCCAACGAGGCCGAAGTGGTGCTGATGGACGAGCCGTTCGGGGCGCTGGACGCGATGACCCGCGAGCGGCTGCAGGACGAATTGCTCGAGCTCTGGAGCCGAACCGGCCTCACGGTGCTGTTCGTGACGCACGCCATCGAGGAGGCGATCGTGCTCGCCGACCGCATCGTGCTGATGTCCCCCGGCCCCGGCCGGATCGAGGCGGTGCACACGGTCGACCTCCCCCGCCGCCGCGACGTCTCGAGCCCCGCCTTCAACGACGTTCGCCGCATGCTCTCGGCTCAGCTCCACAGCCACC
Organism: Methylobacterium sp. WL8; assembly: GCF_008040045.1. Taxonomy (NCBI): domain Bacteria; kingdom Pseudomonadati; phylum Pseudomonadota; class Alphaproteobacteria; order Hyphomicrobiales; family Methylobacteriaceae; genus Methylobacterium; species Methylobacterium sp. WL8. The sequence continues at coordinate 60,573 of NZ_VRVF01000010.1, forward strand.
ACGCGCCGAAGGCCGCATGAGCGAAATTCCGCGCACCGACCGGCGTCGGCCGGAAAACCGCCTCGCCTATCGTGCCGCGATCGACCGGCCGCGCCTCGCACTGCCCGGGGCCAAGGCCGTCGCGGTCTGGCCGGTGGTCAATGTCGAGCACTGGCTGATCGACCATCCGATGCCGCGCCAGATCCTGGTGCCCCCGACCGCGGCCACCCTGCTGCCGGACGTGCCCAACTGGGCGTGGCATGAATACGGGATGCGCGTCGGCTTCTGGCGCTTCCTCGAAGCTTTCGCAGTGCGCGGCATCCGGCCGACCCTGTCGATCAACGGCTCGGTCTGCACCGCCTATCCGCGGGTCGCAGCCGCCGCGCACGCAGCCGGCTGGGAGTTCATGGCCCACGGCTTCGAGCAGGTTCCGACCCACCGGATCGAGGACCAGCCCGGGATGATCGCCCGCACCGTCGCCGCGATCCGCGATCTCACCGGCGCGGCGCCGCGAGGCTGGCTCGGGCCGGGCCTCACCGAGACGCTGGACACCCCAGACCACCTCAAGGCGGCAGGCATCGAATATGTCGGCGACTTCGTGGTCGACGATCGGCCCGCGCGCATCGCTACCGCGCACGGGCCGCTGGTGGCGATGCCCTATTCGGTGGAGCTGAACGACATCCCGCTGCTCGCGATCCAGCATCATCGCGCCGACGAGTTCGTGGAGCGGGCGCTGGCGCAGTGCGACCGCCTCGCCCGGGAAGCTGTCGGCGACGGGCCGCTGTCGGGCGCGAAGATCATGAGCTTCGCCATCCACCCCTACATCACCGGGGTGCCCCACCGCATCGGGCTGCTCGAACGCCTGCTCGACGCGCTGCTCGCCCGGCCGGACGTGGTGTTCCTGCAGGGCGGCGAGCTGCTCGACTGGTACCTGGGGACCGGCGACGATGCCTGAGACGATGGATTGGCGAGACCTCGACCGCGCGGACTTGAGCCGGGCCTACGACAATTCCGGCGCGGTGGCCGACAGCGCCGCGATCGTCGCCGGCTGGCGGACGCGCAGCGCCGCGTTCCGCGAGGCCCAAGTCGACGCGCTCGACCTCGCCTACGGGCAGGGTGAGCGCCAGCGCATCGACGTGTTCCGCTGCGGCCGGCCGAGCGCGCCGATGCTGGCCTTCGTCCACGGCGGCTACTGGCAGCGCAACGATCGGCGCGGCTTCTCCTGCATGGCCGAGGGGCCGCTGGCGCGCGGCCTCGACGTGGCGCTCGTCGGCTACACCCTGGCGCCGGAGGCGCGCCTGACGGACATCGTCGCGGAAGCCCGCGCCGCGCTGGCGCTGCTGCGGGCCGAGGGCGGCGGGCGCCGGCTCGTGGTCTCGGGCTGGTCGGCCGGCGGGCACCTGGCCGCCGCGGTCGCCGACGCGGCCGACGCGGCCCTCGCGATCAGCGGCATCTTCGACCTCGCGCCGATCGCCGGCACGACCCTGAACGACGCGCTGGCCCTCTCCACCGAAGAGATCGAGACGCTCTCGCCGGTCCGCCACCTCCGCCCGGGCACGCCGCCCGTCGCGGTGATGTACGGCGGCGACGAGCTTTTCGAACTTCGCCGCCAATCGGACGCCTACCACGCCGCCCGCGGCGCCGCGGGGCTGGACGGGCCGCTGATCCCGGTGCCGGGCGCCAACCACTTCACCGTGCTCGACGCGCTGATCGACCCCGAGGGCGTCATCAGCCGCACGGCCGCGCGGCTCGCCGGATTGTAGGCCCCGACACGAGGCCCCTTCCCATCAGATCGACCCGACGAGACGCGCCATGCCCCCGTTCCCGACGATCCCCGCCCTGCACGCGGCCTACGCCGCCGGAGAGGACCCGCGTGCGATCCTGGCGGAGGTGTACCGCCGCGTCGCGGACGCCGACGATCCCGGCATCTTCCTCGCCCTCGTGCCGGAGCCCGAAGCCGCGGCGGCCTTGGCCGCGCTCGGCCCGTTCGATCCGGCAAGCAAGCCGCTCTGGGGCATCCCGTTCGCGGTGAAGGACAACGTCGACGTCGCCGGGATGGCGACGACGGCCGCGTGCCCCGACTTCGCCTACACCGCCACCGAGACCGCCCACGCGGTCGAAAAGCTTCTGGCGGCGGGCGCGATCCTCGTCGGCAAGACCAACCTCGACCAGTTCGCCACCGGCCTCGTCGGGGTACGGACACCCTATCCGGTGCCACGCAACGCGATCGATCCGGCCTACGTACCGGGCGGCTCCAGCAGCGGCTCGGCGGTGGCGGTCGCCCGCGGCCTCGTCGCCTTCGCGCTCGGCACCGACACGGCGGGCTCGGGCCGGGTGCCGGCGGCCCTGAACAACGTCGTCGGCCTGAAGCCGTCGCTCGGCAGCGTCTCGACGCGCGGCATGGTTCCGGCCTGCCGCACGCTCGACACGCTCTCGGTCTTCGCCGGTACCGTGGCCGACGCCGACGCCGCCTTCCGGATCATGGCCGGCTACGACCTCGCCGACGCGTATTCCCGGCGGCTGCCGCTGCCGGCGCCGTCGGCGATCCCGCCCGGCCTGCGCCTCGGCGTGCCGGATGCGCAGGGGCTGGATTTCGCCGGAGACGCCCTGTCGGAGGCGGCCTTCGCGGCGAGCCTTTCCGACCTCGAAGCCCTCGTCGGCGCAGCGCGCCCGGTGGACTTCGCGCCGATGTTTTCGACCGCGCGCCTGCTCTACACCGGCCCCTGGGTGGCCGAGCGCTACCAGGCGATCCGCGACGAGATCGAGACGCGGCCCGAGATCCTGCATCCGACGACGCGGGCCGTGATCGAGAACGCGAAGGGTTTCTCGGCGGCGGACGCCTTCGGCGGGCTCTATCGCCTGGCCGAGCTGCGGCGTGCGGCCGACGCGGTCTGGGACGCGGTCGACGTGCTCGTCGTGCCGACCTTCCCGCGTCCGCGGACGGTCGCCGACCTCGCCGCCGACCCGATCGGACCGAACAGCGAGCTCGGCACCTACACCAACTTCGTCAACCTGCTCGACTGGTGCGCGCTCGCCGTGCCCGGCCGCTTCCGGGCGGACGGCTTCCCCGCGGGGGTGACGCTGCTGGCGCCCCGCGGCCGCGACGGGCTGATCGCGGCAATCGGCGCCCGCCTGCACGCGGCGTCCGGCGTGCCGATCGGGGCGAGCGCCGTGCCGGTCCCGGAGGCGGTCGCGCCGAAGGGGCCTCAGGGCGACGCAATCGAGCTGGCGGTGGTCGGCGCGCACCTGTCGGGCCTGGCCCTCAACGGCGAGCTGACCGGCCTCGGCGCCCGCTTCCTGCGGGCCGTCTCGACGGCGCCGGACTACCGCTTCTACGCGCTCCCCGGCGGCCCGCCGCATCGCCCGGGCCTGCTGCGGGTGGCGGCCGGCACGGGCACGGCGATCGAGACCGAGGTCTGGGCGCTCCCGCCCGAGGCCTTTGGCCGCTTCGTCTCGACGATCCCGAGCCCGCTGGGCGTCGGCACCCTGCGCCTTTCCGACGGCACGGCCCCGAAGGGGTTTTTGGTCGAGGCCGAAGGCGTCGTCGGCGCCGAGGAGATCGGGCGCTACGGCGGCTGGCGCGGGTTCCTGGCCCGCGCCGCCGGTTGATCCGGGCGAAACGCGCTACTTGAGGCTGGCGATCGCGCCAGCGAGGCCGTCGAGGGAGGTCGCGATGGCGACGGGGGCGGCGGTCTCGCTCCGGCGATAGCGTACGCGGACGGAGGCGCGCGCGGCGATCGCCCGGCGAAGAGCCTCGTCCACCGCCAGGAAGCCGAGGCAGAGGCTGGCGTTGCAGCTCTCCAGGCGGATCACGGTCTCCTCGGCCGCGCCGAACGCCAGCCCCACGGTGCGAGCCGACCATGCGCCCACCGGCGCGCGCACCACGAAGACCGGCGCCCCCGCGCTGGTGGCCGCGAGCGACCAGCTGAAAGCGAAGGCCCCGTCGCCGTCCACGATCGATTGCGAGGCGTTGCAGACCCTGCGATGGCGGCGCAGGTTCTCGTCGCAGATCAGGGTCCAGGTCGCGAAGGCCTGGATCATCCGGCGGGTGTCGCCCGGCGCCTCGCCGGGAAGCGGCGCACCCTCGGGCTGGTGGACGCGATAGGCCGGCGCCGCGAACTGGGCGCGGGGCGCGTCGTCGGTGGAGACTGCGCCGCGCATCGCGAACGGCCCGAGGGCGCCGTCTCCGGCCGGGGCCGCGAGCGCGGGCGCCGCGAGCAGCATCCCGAGCCCGGCCACGGCGGCGATGGCCTGTGTGCGCACGGCCCGCCTCAGTTGAGGGTGAAGCTGGCGCCGGCGCCGATCCCGAAGTCGCGTCCGGCGGCGACGCCGGTGGCGTTCACCCGCGCGGACCCGTCGGGAAGCGTGTAGCCGATGCCCATCGAGGCCGCGCCCTCGCCGCGCCAGACGCCGCCGCCGGCCGCCATGCTCAGCTTGCCCGGGCGGTCGTCGAAGCGGAGCGAGGCGGCCGCCAGGCCGATCGCCGCGCCGCGCCGCGCCTCCTGGCGGACCTGCCCGACCTCGTTCTGAAGGCCGGCGAGCTGGCTGCCGAAGGCGTTCGCCTGCTTCTCCAGCGGCGCGACGCGGGCGTCGGTGTAGGCGGTGCCGGCGGCGTAGCTCGCCTGCACCCGCTGGTCGGTGTAGGCAAAGCTCTGCGCCTTTGCGGTCGCGACCTGGGCCGTCACCTGCCCGAGGTTGGCGGCATCAGTGGGCTGCACCCCGGCCGCGACGTTGCGGATCAGAACCGGCTGGTTCGGGTCGCTGCCGGCCAGCGTCATCGACTGGCCGCGCCCGCCGGTCGCCGGGTCGACGTCGTACTTCACCGCGAACGCGTCCACCGCCGCGAGCGCGTCGCCGACGCCGGAATAGGACCGGCCGCCGAGGGCGTAGGTCGGCCCGGTGAAGCTGCCGTCGGCGGCGAAACCCGCTCCGCCGCCGAGGGCGCCGGCGAGGTTGCCGCCGACCGCGCGGAGCTGGCGCAGGTTGACCGCGTCGGTGTCCTGGGTGCCGCCGGCGACGTTGACGATCTGCCGCTCCGCGCCCTCCGCGCCGACCGAGACCGCGCCCGCGGTCGAGGCCACCGTGATCCCTGAGAACGCCTCGGCAGCCCCCGAGAGCCCGGCGCGGCGGGCGATCGCGTTGGCGCCGAGCGCGACGCCGCCCTCGACGCTCGCCACCGAGGCCGGACCGATGGCGAGGCTGTCGGTCGCGGTGGCCTGGGCGGCGGCACCGGTGCTGCGCACCGCGACGTAGCGGCTTCCGGCGGTGTTGAGGGTGGTCACCGCGGCGTCGAGGCTGCCGAGCGCGGAGCCGACGTCGCCGAAGCTCGCGCCTTGGATCGCGTAGCTCGGGGCGGTGACTGTGCCGTCGGCAGCCACGCTCGACCCGCCGCCGAGGCTCCTCGCAAGCGAAGCGGAGAGCCCGTAGACCTGCCCGCCGCTGACCGCGTCGGTGGAGCCCAGGGCGATCCGGCCGCCGGAGACGCCGGTGAGCGTTCGGGCCGTGCCGTCGCGGTCGGCGAAGCTCACCGTGGTGCCGTCGGTCTCGGCGCCGACGGTCAGGCCGCGGGTCGCGGCGTCCTGCTTCACGAGGCCGACGCTGCCGTTGGCCAATCCGGCCGACAGGCCGGCGACCGCCTGGTTCGTCGCATAGAGCTGGCCCCCGTTGACCGCTTCGTCGGAGCCCGCCGAGAGGGCGCCGGAGGAGACGCCGCGGAGCACACGGCCGCTGCCGGCACTGTTGCGGAAGTCGACGAGCGCCCCGTCCGTCGCGGCGGCGACGCGGATCGCACGGCTCGTCGAGTCCTGCCGCACCAGGCCGAAGGTGCCGTCGTCGATGCTCTGGCGCAGCGCGTAGAGCTGGTCGCCGTTGACAGCATCGGTCGAGCCCGCGGCGAGGCTGCCCGGGGCGAGGCCGGTGATGCGGACCGCGGAGCCGACGGTCCCGGCGCGGCTCAGGTCGACGCTGGCCAGCCGGTTGCCCGACCCGTCGGTGTCGTAGCGCAATGCGAGTTGGTCGAGGGCGCCGACGACGCCGGGCACGGTGGCGTAGGATCGTCCGTTGTAGGTGTAGCTCGGCGGCGTGTAGGTGCCGTCGCTGCCGAAGCTGCCGCCGAGCGCTGTCGCATTCTTGGTGACCCCGCTCCCGACCGAACGGAGCTGGCGGACGTTGACGGCATCTGTGTCCTGCTGGCCTCCGGCGACATTCGTGATCTGTCGCTCAGCCCCTTGTGCGCCGACCGACACTTCGCCGTTGGCGGAGGACAGGGTGTTGGTGGTGTAGGCCTCGGTGCCGCTGAGGCTGCCCCGCAGCGCCATCGAGCCGGCACCGAGCGCCACGGACTGCGCCTTCGTCGCCGAGGCTCCGCTGCCGAGCGCCAGCGCCGAGCCGCCGACGGCCCTGGCGTTGTCGCCGATCGCGATGTTGCTGGCCGTCGGATTGCTCCCGGTTTCACCGGCGACGGAGAGGCGGCCCAGCGCCAGCGCGTCCTGTCCGTAGGCGCTGGCGATGAACCCCTGGGCGAACGAGAAGTCGCCGACCGCATAGGATTGTCGTCCCAGAGCGATGGCGACGTCGCCGAGCGCTTGGTTGTTCGTCCCGAGCGAAAGGGTCGAGCGGCCAGTAGCGAGGTTGGCATAACCGATCGCGACGCCGTAGGAGCCGGCCGCGTCGTTGTTCGCGCCGATCGCGGTCGAGTTGAAGGTCCCGGTGCCGGCCGAGTTGTGGTAGCCGACGGCCACGCCGCCGGCGGCGCCGACCGTGGACTTCTTGCCGATCGCCGTGCCCGACGGCTGGGCGCCGGCACTGGTCTCCCCGGCGCCGGGCGGTGTGGTGCTGCCGTTCGCGCCGTTCTGGATGTTGCCGCCGGTCCCGGCCGCGGGGATGCCGACGCCGCTGGCATCCCGGTAATTGATGATGCCCTGGTTGTTCGTCGCCGACTGCGCGGAGGCGCCCGACCCGATCGCCACGGCACCGGCGCCAGCCGAGCTCGCGTTGTAGCCGCCGGCGAAGGACTCGTCGCCGCCGGCCGTCGCATTCGGGCCGATCGCGGTCGCGTTCGTTCCGGCCGACGTGGCGCCGGTACCGGCATTGTAGGCTTGTGCCGAAGCCGAGCCCGTCGCGGCGAAGCCGAGGGCCAAGGTCAGCGCGGTCGTGGTCAGCAGGTGGCGATGCAGGCGCGCCGCAGGGCGGTCACAGGGTCGGTGGCTGGACATGACGACCGGTGGTTCCTCGAAACACGCAACGAAGAGAACGGGACGGGCAAGGCGGTGCCGCGAACATCCAGTCACGCGATGGGCGGATGCTCTCGGTCGATCGGGTCGGGCGGGCGTTCCGGCCATGCGCCTTGGAGGTCGGAAGGCGGATCATGCTTCGGGCAGGCGATCACCCTAAAGAAACTTCCTTGTTCTCACGGCCCCTTCAGCGCTGTTTGCTGCATTCGGATTTGCGCTTCAGCGAACATTTGAGTCCAGCCGTGTCGTTTATGACGGGTCATGATTAAAATCATGCTACTCGCGGCGATGTCGGATCGGCGTCGCTCAGGGACACATCGGGGCCGCTTTCGCGATCCGGCCAGGGGGGCGGTGTGACGGCCGACGTTGTGGCCGGCGGTCGTCCCGTCGCGATCACGTCCAATTGATTGCGCGGGCGGGCCGGCGGGCGCGGACGGGCCGAATGCCGGCCTCAGCCTTCGACCACCGGGGGGCGAACTCGGATCGCGGACGGCCGCAGGGTTATCGTCTCCGCCGGGGGTTCTGGGCGGCCCCCGGCACGCTTTCGCCCCATTGATCGGCGACACGGCGCACCTCTTGCGGGACGGCACCATGGCAAGGGCATCACGGAAGGGCGTCGCGGAGCCCGCGCCCACGGCCCTGTGCCCCCATCCTGCCGTCGCCCCTGCCGAGCATCCAAGGATTTCGATGAGTCGTCGCCCGTCCGCGCGCAGCCGAATCGCCCGCGAAACGCGCCTGCGCAGTCCGATCCGCTCGATGATCGCCGCCGGGCTGGCGGCGCTCCTGCTCGCCCCCGGCCTTGGTTGGGCGCAGTCGGCCCCGCCGCCGGCCCCCGCGGCCGGGACCCAGACCAAGACGCCCGACGCCAAATCCTCGGAGACGAAGCCGGCCGAGGGTAAGCCTGCTGACGCCAAGCCGGCCGACGCCAAGCCGGCCCCCCCGAAGCCCGAGATGTCCGAGGCGCTCAAGGCGGTGCGGGCCAAGCTCGACGCGGCCAAGAACGACCTCGCCGCGCGCGAGAAGGAACTCGCCCGCACCGATCTCGGCACGCCGGAGCTGTCGGCCATCCGCGACGGCGTCGGCCCGGTCACCGACGAGATCCGGACGATCATCGGCCGGCTCGACGCGCCGCTCGAATCGGCCCGCGAGCGCCTGACCCAGCTCGGGCCGAAGCCCAAGGACGCCGAGGAGAGCCCCGAGGTCGCCCAGGAGCGGGTCGAGCGCGACGCGGCGGTCTCGCGCATCGACGAGACCCAGCGGCTGGCGCGCTCGCTCCTGGTCCAGGGCGACCAGATCATCGACCGGGTCTCGAACCGGCGGCGCGAGTCCTTCACCAAGGGACTGTTCGAGCGCAGCTTGGCCCTGGTAAGTCCGCAGCTCTGGAGGCGGGTCGCGGCCGACGTGCCCCGCGACGTGCGCTCGCTGCAGAGCGCGCTGTCGGACATCCTGCTGCTGTTCTCGCGCAACGGCACCCTCGGCAACCTGCTGCTGCTCGGCCTCGCCTTCGGCGTCTCGGTGGCGCTGTATTTCGGCCGCCGCAACATCGCCCCGCGTCTCGGCCGGCGCGACGCGGCGATGGCCGAGCCGACCCGGCGCCAGACCCTCCTCGGCGCGTGGCGGGTGCTGCTGCTCGGCACCGTGCCGGCGGTGATCGGCTCCTACGCGGTCTATTACGCCCTCGACGGCACCGACCTCCTGCCCTCCCGGCTGCTGCCGGTGGCCGGCGCGATCCTGGCCGGCCTCGCCTTCATCGCCTTCGTCGAGGCCTTGTGCGACGGCCTGCTCTCGCCGGACAAGCCGCAATGGCGGCCCGCGCCGGTGAGCGACGCGGCGGCGATCCGGGTGACGCGGCTCGCGGTCGGCATCGCCACGGTGATCACCGTGGTGAAATCGATCGAGGCGCTGAACTCGGGCATCTCGGCGGCGCTGCCGATCTCGATCGCCACCCGCGGCATCGGCGCGGTCGCGACCGCGCTGATCCTCGCCATAGGCCTGCACCGCTTCGCCGACAAGGAAGAGGAAGAGGAGGCCTGCTTCGGCCCCTACGTGCCGACGAAGACCACCACCGGCCTCGGCGGACCGGCGCGCCTCGTCGGCTGGGCGGCGACGGCCGTCATCGGCGTCGCCGCCCTCGTCGGCTACGTCGCCTTCGCCGCGTTCGTGATCGACCAGCTGGTCTGGACCGCGAGCCTCCTGGTACTGCTCTACCTGCTCGTACAGAGCGCCGACACCTTCGTCGGCGGCTCGCTGTCGGACGACACCCGGCTCGCCACCGCGCTCCAGGCCAACACCGGCCTGCGCAAACGCTCGCTCAACCAGATCGCGGTGCTCTCGACCGGGGCCGCGCGGGTGCTGCTGTTCCTGATCGTGGCGCTCCTGGTGCTCGCGCCCTGGGGCCTTGATTCGACCGACATCGTCTCCTCGATCCGGCAGGCCTTCTTCGGCTTCAAGGTCGGCGACGTCACGATCTCTCTCTCGACCATCGCGCTGGGCCTCGGGATCCTGATCCTCGGCATCGTCATCACCCGGGCGGTCCAGCGCTGGCTCGAGCAGGTCTACCTGCCCGCCACCGACCTCGATGCGGGCCTGCGCAACTCGATCTCCACCGTGTCGGGTTATTGCGGCTTCCTGCTCGCCCTGGCCCTGGCCTTCTCGTATCTCGGCCTCAGCCTCGAAAAGCTGACGATCGTGGCCGGCGCGCTCTCGGTCGGCATCGGCTTCGGCCTGCAATCGATCGTCAACAACTTCGTTTCGGGCCTGCTCCTGCTCTGGGAGCGGCCGATCCGCGTCGGCGACCAGGTGGTGATCGGCGATTCGGAGGGCATCGTGAAGCGCATCTCCGTGCGCTCCACCGAGATTCAGACCTTCGACCGCTCGGCGGTGATCGTGCCGAACTCCAACCTGATCTCAGGCATCGTCAAGAACCGCGTCCGCGGCGACCGGACCGGGCGGGTGTCGCTGACCGTCAACGTGCTGCGCAACCAGGACCCGGCGCGCGCCGCCGAGATGCTGCTCGCCTGCGCCGCCCAGCACGCCGACGTGCTGAAGGAGCCGGCACCGCGCGTGGTGTTCCGCAAGATCGGCGACCCGTTCCTCGAATTCGAACTCGTGGTGATGATCGTCGACGTGAGCCTCGGCCTGAAGGTGCAGAACGACCTCAACTTCGCGGTGTTCGGGACACTGTCCCAGGCGGGTTTCATCCCGCCGCTCGGGCCGGGCTCCAGCATCGTCACGGTTCAGGGCCTCGACGGGATGCAGGAGGCGTTCTCCGAAATCGCCGGCCGGTTCCGCCCTCCGCCGGAGAACGGGATCGACTCCGGCCGCGACACGAGCCCGCTCGGCGCCCGGTAGCACGCGAGGCTCGCTTCCGCGGGCGGGCAACCGAGGTTCGCAAGCACGCAGAGATAGATTTCGTCCGCCGCCATGCCCGCCTGGGTTGCAAAAACAAAAGTCCTTGGCCAAACGCTCCGGCATCGTTCGCGAGCGGGCGGGACGATTCGCGATGGCGACGCACCCGCCTGCCTCCGCCAACGGCACGGTGGCGCCGCCGGGGACCGGACCCGCACTACGCCTGCGTATCGGCAGCCGAGGTCGGGCCTCTGATGCGTTGAAAACGGCGGTTCCGGTGGATATGCCACCGGGAAACACCGTGCGCCCTCGCTCATCGAACGACGGAACGTCACGTTTAGATGGAAGAGGTCTCGCAGATGAGCACCAAGACGGCACTGATCACCGGCATCACCGGGCAGGATGGGGCGTATCTCGCGCAGCTTCTGCTGTCGAAGGGCTATGCGGTGCATGGGGTGGTACGGCGCTCGAGCCATGCCGGGGTGTTCGACCACCGGCTGAAGTGGCTCGGGATCGAGGACGACGTGGAGCTTCACGACGGCAACCTGCTCGACCTGTCGAGCCTCGCCCGGATCGTTCAGGCTGTGCAGCCGGACGAGGTCTACAACCTAGCCGCGCAGTCGTTCGTCACCGCCTCGTGGCAGCAGCCGCTGCTCACCGGCCAGATCACGGGCCTGGGCGCCGTCAACCTGCTCGAATGCGTGCGCACCCTGAAGCCCGATGCGCGCTACTACCAGGCCTCGTCGTCGGAGATGTTCGGCCTGATCCAGGAACAGGTGCAGAGTGAGGCGACGCCGTTCTACCCGCGCTCGCCCTACGGCGTGGCCAAGCTCTACGCGCACTGGATGACGATCAACTACCGCGAGAGCTTCAAGCTGCACGCCTCGAACGGCATCCTGTTCAACCACGAGAGCCCGCTGCGCGGCGTCGAGTTCGTCACCCGCAAGGTCACGGACGGAGTGGCGCGGATCAAGCTCGGGCTGGCCAAGGAATTGCGGCTCGGCAACATCGACGCCAAGCGCGACTGGGGCCATGCCAAGGACTACACCCGGGCGATGTGGATGATGCTGCAGCAGGAGAAGCCGGACGACTTCGTGATCGCCACCGGGCGCACCACCACGGTGCGCGACATGTGCGCGCTCGCGTTCTCTCACGTCGGCCTGCCGATGGACGACCACCTGATCATCGACGAGAAGCTGTACCGACCGGCCGAGGTCGAGGTGCTGCTCGGCAACCCGGCCAAGGCGGAAGCCGCGTTCGGCTGGAAGGCCGAGATCTCGCTCGAGACGATGATCCAGGAGATGGTCGAGGCCGACCTGAAGCGCCTCGGCGGCCGCGCTTGACCGGCAAGCGCGTCATGGACCAGTGCCGCGCCGTGACGGCCGCCGTTCGCTCGTGAAGCGGATCCTGGTCACGGGGGCGGCCGGCTTCGTCGGGCAGCACGCGCTCGCGGCGCTCTCGGCCGCAAGCGGGCCGGCGGACCGGATCCTCGGGATCGGCCGCGGCAGCCCGGACGTGCTGCCGGAGCGCGTCGCCTACGAGACGGTCGACCTGCTGGACGAGCCGGCGCTGAATGCCTGCCTCGCCGCGTTCCGGCCGACCGACGTGCTGCATCTGGCCGCGATGGCCTCGGTGCAGCAATCGGCGGACGCGCCGGGCGAGACCTGGCGGGTCAACCTCGTCGGGCTTTTGAACCTCGCCGAGGCGGTGGTGCGATCCGCGCCCGGCGCGGGCTTCCTGTTCGTGAGTTCGGGTGAGGTCTACGGCCGGGCGTTCCTCTCCGGGCGCCCGCTGACCGAGGAGGCGGCGCCCGACCCGCAGGGACCTTACGCCCGCTCGAAGTGGTTCGGCGAGACGATCCTGCGCGACGTGCTGGCGCGGACGGGCGTGCGGCTGGTGATCCTGCGGCCGTTCAACCAGGTCGGCGCCGGCCAGGACGAGCGCTTCGTGCTGCCGTCCTTCGCCGGCCAGATCGCGCGGATCGAGGCCGGCCTGGTGCCGCCGGTGCTGGAGGTGGGCAACCTCGCCGCCGAGCGCGACTTCCTGCCGGTGGGCGACGTGGTGCGGGCCTATGCCGAGCTGATCGCCCGCGGCGTGGACATCGCCGACGGGTCGGTGTTCAACGTCGCCTCGGGGCGGCCGCGCAGCATCGCGAGCGTGGTGTCGGACCTGCGCCGGCACGCACGGGTCGCGTTCGAGGTCCGGGTCGCAGCCGACCGGATGCGCGCGTCCGAGATCCCGGTGGCGGCCGGCGACGCGACCCGGCTGCGCACGGCGACCGGCTGGACGCCCCGCGGCGACTGGGACGCCGCGATCGCCGACGTGCTCGAGCATGCGCGCGCAAGGCTGGGCCGGCCCGGACCGTGAGCACGGCCATCGAGTCGGCGAAGGGCAAGTTTAGGTCGGCAAGGAAATGAGGACGTCGTGAGCAGCCTGAAGTTCGGGACGAGCGGCCTGCGCGGCCTGGTGGCCGACCTCGTCGGGTGGCCGAGCTACGCCTATGCCGGCGCGTTCTTCCGCTCCGTCGGCGCCACTTCCTGCGCGAGCCGCACCGCGGTGATCGGACGCGACCTGCGCGACAGCAGCGCGGACATCGCCGCCACCGTCGCCACGGCGGCTGCCGCCGCGGGCTTTGCCGCGATCGATTGCGGCCCGCTTCCGACGCCGGCGCTGGCGCTGGAGGCGATCCGGCGCGGGGCCTGCGCCGTGATGGTCACCGGCAGCCACATCCCGCAGGACCGCAACGGCCTGAAGTTCTACCGGCCCGACGGCGAGATCACCAAAGCCGACGAGGCCGCCATCCTCGCCGCCCTCGGCGACGTCTCCGCGGTCGGGACGATGCCGGCGCCCGTCGCCGCGACGCCGGACCCGGACGTGGTCGAGCGCTACCGGCGCCGGTACAGTGCGGCCTTCGCGCCCGACATCCTCGCCGGCCTGCGCGTCGCCGTCTACCAGCAGAGCTCGGTCGCCCGCGACCTGCTCGCCGACTTGCTGGCAGGGTTCGGCGCCGAGGTCACGCCGGTCGGCCGCTCGGACACGTTCGTCCCGATCGACACCGAGGCGCATCGCCCGGAGGATGTGACTTACATCGCCGAGACCATGGCGTCGGGCGCCTACGACGCGCTGGTCACCACCGACGGCGACGCCGACCGACCGCTGGTGGCCGACGCCGCCGGCGGCATCCTGCGCGGCGACGTGCTCGGCCTGATCACGGGGCGGTATCTCGGCGCCGACGCGGTGGCGGTGCCCGTCACCGCGGGCTCGGCGATCGAGCGGGCCGGCGGGTTCGCGCAGGTGCTGCGCACCCGGGTCGGCTCGCCCTTCGTCATCGCCGGCATGGAGCAGGCGCAGCGCGCAGGCGCGAAGACGGTGGCCGGCTTCGAGGCGAATGGCGGCTTCCTCCTCGGGTCGGACGTAGCGCTCGGCGGATCGGTGCTGCCCGCCCTGCCGACGCGCGACGCGATGCTGCCGATCCTCGCGACGCTGGCTGCGGCCCGCGACGCCGGCCTGCCGCTGGCCGGCCTCGTCGCCGCGCTCGACGTCGGCGCGATGGCGAGCGACCGCCTGCCCGAGACGCCGCCCGAGCGCAGCGGCGCGCTCCTGCGCAGCCTCGGCGACGCGGGGTTCCGGCACACGTTCCTGAAGCCGGTCGGCGTGCCGGAGGCGGTCGACGCGCAGGACGGGGTCCGGATCGCGCTCGACGGCGGCCGCACGATCCACTTCCGCGCCTCGGGCAACGCGCCGGAGCTGCGCTGCTACACCGAGGCGCGCACCGAAGCGGAGGCCAAGGGCCTCCTGGCCTGGGGCCTGAAGGCGGCGGCGGCGGCGATGGCGGCGCACCAGCGGGACGCGTAGGCGTCGTCGTATCCTCGGGGGCGGCCGCGCGAGGCTGGGCGATCACGCGAGGCGGATCGGGGCGCCATGGGTGCGGAACGTGTTCCGGCCGGCGCGCTTGGCGGCGTAGAGCGCCGCGTCGGCGCGGGTGAAGGCATCCGCCGGCCCGCCCCCTACCAGGGCCGCGATGCCCACCGAGGCGCCGACCCGGATCGTGACGCCGCCGACCTGCATCGGCCGGCCGACCGCGCCGACGATCCGCGCCGCGAGGGCTTCGGCGGCGTCGGCCGCGCAATCGCCGCCGAGCAGGATCGCGAACTCGTCGCCGCCGATCCGCGCCACGAGGTCGGCCCGTCGGCAGAGCCCGGCCAGGCGGCGGGCCGCCTCCCGCAGGCAGGCATCGCCTGCCGCGTGGCCGAAGCCGTCGTTGACTGCTTTGAAGCCGTCGAGGTCGACCAGCACCAGCAGCCCCGCGCCGGCACGGCACAGGGCCGCAAGGCGGTCCTCGAAGCACATCCGGTTGGCCAGCCCCGTCATCCCGTCGACCTCGGCGCGCCGGCGCGCCGCCTCGGCGGCCAGCCTCTCCTCGGTGACGTCCTGCTTGATCCCGAACAGCCGAACCGCGACGCCCGCGCGCGCCTCCACCGTAGCGGTCAGGCGAATCCAGCGGAGCTGCCCGGCGGCGGTCCGGATCTCGGCGTCGAGGCGGAAGCCGGTCCGCTCGGCGATCGCCCGCGTGCGGGCCGCCTCGAGGGCGCGGCGCGAGGCGGCCGGATAGTGCTCGAGGGTGCGCCCCCGCGACAGGGCCGTCCCGCGCGGAATCCCGAACAGGTCGTAGACGCCGGACGACCAGTCGAGGGCCTCGTCGTGCAGCCGGCATTCCCACAGGCCGATCCCGGCCGCGGCAGCGGCCTGATCGAAGCTGCGCTGGCGCTCGGCCAGCCGCTCGGCGTCCCGGCGGATCAGGCGCAGCTGCGCCTCGGCGGACCGGAGGGTCGCCGACGCCGCAGCAGCGGCATGGGTGGGCAGCCCGGTCATGCGGTGGGCGACGCCGCCTTGCGGGAGCCGCACCACAGGTTCGCTTCGGAGATTGCCACGCGATCCTCTCGGCGGACCGGAGCGAGCACAGGGAACGTCCCGGCATCCACGGTTCGATTCGGCACAGCCTAAGCGCAAGCCGGTGAACGGATCGTCAATCCTGATGACCGTCGCCGCTGCACGGTGCCGGCGGACACCCTATATGATCGTGCGGATGGCCCGGCGCGGGCCGATGGCGAGCGGCGGGTCGGACACGTGGGCAGGATCGGACGATACGGTGCGGGCGTCCTGGTGCTGGCCGTCACGGCGTTGCTGGCCGGCTGCGCCACCGACACGCAGACGACCTCGGCGCTGCCGAGCCTCTACCTGCCGCTGTCGAACGACGCCGCCCACGTCGACACCGAAGCCGCCCGCGACATGATCTCGGCCTATCGCCGCGGCCGCGGCGAAGCGGCCCTCACCCTCGATCCGCAATTGCAGAAGCTCGCCGAGGCCGAGGCCGCGTCGATGGCGCTCGCCGACCGGCCGAGCAAGGCGCAGACCGTGAAGGGCGCGGTGGAGCGCCTCGGCTTCTCCTCGGCCAACGCCAACCTGTCGGCCGGCTACCACACCCTCGCCGAGGCCTTCTCCGGCTGGCGCGACAGTCCGCCCCACAACGCGGTGATGCTCGATCCGAAGGCCGCGCGGATGGGCATCGCCACCGCCTACGCGCCCGGCTCGAAGTACAAGGTCTACTGGGCGCTGCTGACCGCGAAATAACGGCTCGCCGTCCCGGCAGGCCGATCCGGAGGATGCGATGCCGCCGACACGCGTCCTGCTCGCCCTGTGCCTGTTCGCGCTGCTGGCGCCGTCGGTGCGGGCCGATCCGCTCCGCCTCGTCCTCGGCACCGCCACCCCCGGCGGCGGCTTTCCGGCCTACGGCGCAGTGTTCGCCGCCGCCCTCCACGAGGTCGATCCGGACCTCACCATCGAGACCCAGGCCACCGGCGGCTCGGCCGAGAACGTCGGGCTGCTGCGCGCCGGCGCCGTCGACCTCGCCCTGGTGCAGGGGGAGGTCGCCTACCCGGCGCTGGCGGAGAAGGACGCGCCGCGCCTCACGGTGGTCGCGCCGATGTACGCCACCCCCGGCCTTCTCGTCGTCGCTGCTGCGAGCCCCGTGCGGACGCTGGCGGACCTCGCCGGCAAGCCGGTGGCGCTCGGCACACGCAATTCCGGGCTGACGGCGATGGGCCGCGCGGTGCTCACCGCCTCGGGCCTCGACCCGGAGCGCGACGTCGTCCCGATCCTGCTGGCCCATGCCGGCGACGGCCCGGCCCTGGTCGCCGACGGGCGCGCGGCCGGGCTCTGGGGCGGCGGGATCGGCTGGCCGGGCTTCATGGCGGTGGCGGCGCTGCCCGGCGGGGCCCGCTTCGTCGGACCGGCGCCGGAGGCGATCAACCGGGCGCTCGCCGCCAGCCCGTCGCTCCGCCGCATGACCGTGCCGGCCGGCAGCTTCCGCGGCCAGGACGCGGCGATCGACACCGTCGGATCGTGGAGCCTCGTCCTCGCGCGGCCCGGCCTCGACCCGGAGGCGGCCCACCGGCTGGTGGCGGCAATCGACCGGGCGGGCGCGGACTTGGCCCGGCGCCTGCCGCAGGGCCGCGACAGCGATCCCCGGAACCTCTCCGGCGCGGTGCCGGCCGAAAACCTCAACCCGGGGACGGCGCGCTACCTGCGCGAGGTCGGCGCGGCACGCTGACCGTCCGATCTCGAGCAGGCTCTCGGCTTCGGGAGGGGCATCGTCTCGACGCACGCCGTCAGTCACCGCGCGTGAAGATGTTCCGGCCGTCGTCATTCTGGGGCTGCGAAGTGGAGCCCGGAATCCAGAGCCTACGACGAAACCAGGTCCGACACCGCCGGCGGTCCCGGAATGACGGTGCTGGAGGAGGTGGCCTCAGGCCGAGCCGGCGCGGGCGCTGCCGAACATGACGCCCGACGCGAGAATTCGCCCGCATGCGCCGTTCGCGCGCTTGTGAACCGCTCGGGCGCGGGGTTAGGAAATCTTGCTGAACGAACCGTAAAGACGGCCCGCCCCCGCGGCGGCTCCGTCAGGCGCCGTTCAGCCAACCCCTGGCATAAGCCCCATCGCGCCAAGCGTTTGGGAGCCCGGAGTTCGGGACGTCCCACTTGACCGTCCGCACGATCGGACGGGGCGCGACGGAATGAGGAGGCCGGGCCGCAACCGCGGACCGGTTCGGGGAAGAAGCGCGCGGGACCCGGGCAACACGGGGCGTGCAGAGGTCGGTTCGGAGCTGACATGTCGCTGTTTCGTCTCTACGCGCGCGTCCTGAGCCTTCTGGGCCACGACAAGCGGCTCGCCGTCGGCCTCGGCTTCGCCAACGTGGCTCTGGCGGTGGCGGCGTTCGCCGAGCCGCTGATCATGGGCCGCATCATCGACGGGCTCACCCACCTCAAGCGCGGCGGCAACGGCCTGCAGACCATGCTGCCGCTGATCGGCGCGTGGGTGGCGTTCGGCTTCTTCACCATCGCGGCGGGCGTCGCCATCGCGCTCCACGCCGACCGGCTGGCCCACCGCAACCGCCTCTCGACGATGGCGAACTACTTCGAGCACGTCCTCGACCTGCCGCTCGCCTTCCACTCGGCCAACCATTCCGGCCGCGTGCTGAAGGCGATGCTGGAAGGCACAAACGGCATGTCGACCCTGTGGCTCGGCTTCTTCCGCGACCACTTCGCGGCCCTGGTCTCGCTGGGCGTGCTGCTGCCGATGACGCTGTTCGTGAACTGGCAGCTCGGCTCGATCCTGCTCGTGCTGGTGCTGGTGTTCACCGCGCTGACCACCTTCGTCATGCGCCGCACCGAGACCCTGCAGGGCGAGGTCGAGTTCTACAATTCGGGCCTCGCCGCGCACGCCTCCGACGCGCTCGGCAACGTCGCCGTGATCCAGTCCTTCACCCGTGCCAAAGCCGAGAAGGACGCGATGCGCGACATCATCGGCAACCTGCTCGCCGCGCAGATCCCGGTCCTGTCCTGGTGGGCGCTGGCCAACGTCGCGACCCGCGCCTCGGCCACCATCACCATGACCGCGGTGTTCGTCACCGGCATCATGCTCTACCAGGCCGGCTCGACCACCGTCGGCGAGGTCGTGGCCTTCATGAGCCTCGCCACCGCCTTGGTGACCCGCCTCGACCACGTGGTCGGCTTCGTCAACGGCCTGTTCCAGCAGGCCCCGAAGATCGCCGAGTTCTTCACCATCTTCGATACGGTGCCGGCCGTCCGCGACCGCGCGCACGCGGTCCAGGTCGCCCGCTTCGAGGGCGAGGTCGAGTTCGACGCCGTCGGCTTCTCTTACGACGGCCGCCGCAAGGCGCTCGACGGGGTGTCGTTCTCGGCGCGCGCCGGCGAGACCGTGGCGCTCGTCGGCACCACCGGCTCGGGCAAGTCGACTACGCTCGGCCTGCTCCACCGCAGCTTCGACCCCGGCGCCGGCGCGATCCGCATCGACGGGATGGACATCCGCGACGTCGGCGTCTCGTCGCTGCGCCACAACATCGGCGTGGTGTTCCAGGAGCCGATGCTGTTCGCCCGCTCGATCCGCGAGAACCTCCAGGTCGGCCGCCCGGACGCCACCGACGCCGAGATGCTCGACGCGCTGGAGCGCGCCCAGGCCTCCGCCTTCATGGCGCGCCAGCCCGACGGCCTCGACACGGTGATCGGCGAGCGCGGTCGCTCGCTCTCGGGCGGCGAGCGCCAGCGGCTCTCGATCGCCCGGGCGATCCTGAAGAACCCGCCGATCCTGATCCTCGACGAGGCGACGAGCGCGCTGGACGCCGCCACCGAACGCCGCCTGCAGGGCGCGCTGGAAGCCGTGATGGAGGGCCGCACCACCTTCGTCATCGCCCACCGCCTCGCGACGATCCGCAACGCCGACCGCATCCTGGTCTTCCACGAGGGCCGCATCGTCGAGAGCGGCACCTTCGACGGCTTGGTCGCCCAGAACGGCCGCTTCGCCGAACTCGCCCGGGCGCAGTTCATGGCAGCCGAGGCCGACGAGGAAGAGGCGGTGCTGGCGCTGGCGGCGTGAACGAGGACCGTTACGCGGATGCGGGGCCGGGCCGAGAGGTCCGGCCTCGTGCGTTCGGAGCTGCCGGCCACTCCTCTTCTGCAAGACGGCATGTGATTCCGACACCTCTCGTTTTCGGCTTCCGCATCCTCCCCGTCCTCCCGGGGCCCCGAAGGCGAGCCCGGGATCCAGAACCGGAGGTCATGCTCCAGTCTGCGCCGTCGGCGGCTCTGGATCCCGGGTTCTGCTGCGCAACCCCGGGATGACGGCGCGGGTGCGGTTCGCTTCGACGAGCGCTGGGAATCCGGCAGGCTCGCGGTGGAGGGGAGTGGCGCGGACCATCGCCGCGACAGGTCCTGATCGGCTGACGCCCAAAGAAAAACGGCCCGCCGCCCGTTTCGGGGAGGCGGGCCGGATAAGGTTTCGGATCACATGGAGTCTCGTGGCAAACAGCCCGGATCGGACTCGGTTCCCGGCAAAGCGTCTCGGCTCTAGGGGTGCGCTTGGCGCGCCAGCATCCGGGCCCGGAGCCGGGCGCGACGGGCCGCGATCACCGTGCCGTTGATCTCGCCGCCGAACAGGAACATCGCCGCGAGCCAGTAGAGGAACACCAGGAACACCATCGCGGTGGCCAGCCCCCCGTAGGTGGAGGCGTAGGCGGTCGAGAAGCGGTCGAGGTAGTATCCGAAGCCGAGGCCGGCGAAGAACCACAGCAGCAGCGTCACCCCGATGCCCGGCAGCACCGCCAGGAACGAGCGCCGGCCGGCGGCGACGAACTTGTGGGCGATGATCAGCACCATGGCCAGCAGCAGCGCCGTGATGCCGATGCGCGCGATCGCCACGGTGAGGCCGAGGGGCTCCAGCCCCGGCGCGACCAGGACGACGTTGCGCCAGATCAGAGGCCCCAGCACCACCAGCAGCGCGAAGGCCAGCATCGCGAAGGCGCCGCAGACGACGTAGCCGATCGATTCGAGGCGCGTCAGCCACCACGGCCGCATCTCGCGTAGGCCGTAGGCGCGGTTCAAACCTACCCGCAGGCTCTCGACGCCCGAGGACGAGAAGTACAGCGCCAGCACCGCGCCCAACGTCAGGACCCCGCCGCGCTGCTCGGTGAGCACCCGGTGGACCTCGCCGACGATCGGCTTGGCGACCTCCCGGGGCCAGGCGTCGAAGATCAGTACGCCGGCCTCGTCCGCCAGGGACTTGGTGCCGAGCAGGCCCGCGAGCGCCGCGAGCAGGATCAGGAACGGGAACAGTGAGGTCAGGATCGACAGGGCGATGTGGCTCGCGATCGCCCAGCCGTCATGGGACACGAAGCGCTGCGCGGCGATGCCCGCGACCTCGAGGGCGGTGCGGAGGGGCTTCATGCCGGCATCCCCCCTCCCCGGGTGCGCGGCAAAGGGATGTGCGGCGATCCTTCCGTCAAAACGTTTGTCACGTGCGGCGATGCTACCCGATGGAGGATGCGTTTTACGGATACGTGATCGCCCGCCCGCCTCCGTCAACGCGTGGAGAGGCGGGCGGGGGCGTTCGGTGCCGGGGTGAAGCCTTCGGGCAACGGCAGGCGGCCCCCTGTCCCGCAATCGGGGGCGCGAGGCGGCTTTTTCGGTTGTCACCGCGGGCGCCGCGTGCTGCCTGCGCGGCATCATGCCAGCCCTCCTCGCAAACGTCCTGATCCCGGGCCTGTTCGTCCTGATCTGGGCGACCGGCTTCATCGCGGCCCGGTTCGTCGCGCCCTACGCCCAGCCGATGCCCTTCGTGGCGTTGCGGGTCATGGGTGTGGCCCTAGTGCTCGCCGCCATCGCGCTGGCCCTCCGCGCCCGCTGGCCGCGGACCGGCGCCGGGTGGCGCGACGCAATGGTTGCGGGCGTGCTGATGCAGGGCTGCTACATCGTCGGCGTGTTCTGGGCGATCCATCGCGGCCTTCCGGCGGGGATCGCCGCCCTCGTCGGCAGCCTGCAGCCGCTGGCGACGGCGATGCTGGCCGGGCCGGTGCTCGGCGAGGCGGTGAGCCGGCGCCGCTGGTTCGGGATCGGGCTCGGCTTCCTTGGGGCCGGCCTCGTCCTCGCCCCGAAGATCGGCGCCGCCGACCCCGCCGGCATCCCGCCCGTGGCGCTCGCCGCCTGCGCCGGCGCGGTCGCCGCGATCACGCTCGGCACGCTCTGGCAGAAGCGCACGGGCGCCGACGCCGACCTCCTCGCCACGGCGACGCTGCAGTTCGTCGGCGCCTGCTTGGTCGCCGTGCCGCTGGCGCTGCTCTCCGGCGACGGCCTCGGCGTGCCGCTGCTGCTGCCGGTCTGGCTCGGGATGGCGTGGTCGGTGCTGGTGAGCTCCGTCGCCGGGATCCTGCTCCTGCTCGTCCTGATCCGCCGCGGTGCGGTGGCCGGCGTCTCGGCGCTGCTGTTCCTGGTGCCGCCGGTCTCGGCGGCGATGGCCTATCTGATGTTCGGCGAGGCGCTGACCGGGCTGCAGATCGCCGGCATGGCGGTCGCCGCGGTCGGCGTCGCCGTGGCCAACCGGGGCTAAGCTCGACGGCGCGGCGACGGCGCCCACTGTTTCGCCAACCAGTTGCGGCGTTGAGGAAAATTGCACGCGGCTGCATAGAAAATTCAAGACGAATTGCGGTCCCGAGCCTGAAGAATTTGCTACGTCCCGGCCGATCGGGCCTATATTGCTGGCAACCGGAAACGTTCAGACGAAAGTGCCAGCCATGTCCGCTTCGCCCGCCTTCCAGCCCGAGCCGCAGGATCTCGTCGCCCTCACGAAGGCCGCCGGCGAATCCGCGAAACGTCTCGTCGCCGAGGCGACCCGCCGGGTCCGCACCCGCGTGCTCGGCACCGACGGCAAGGTCGACGCCGCCAAGCTGGAGGCCGAGCAGCACGCCGCCCACGGGCTGGCCTGGATCGCCACCTACGGCGAGGCGGTGCGCGAGCTCGGCACCTACGCCGCGAACCTGCGCGATGCCGGCCGCCTCGGCGAGACCGAGACGCTGCTCGTGAAGATCGGCGCCGGCGAGTACCTCGAGCAGATGTTCTCGGGCATCCCGATGAGCCAGGGCGAGATGGTGCGCCCGGTCGGCTCGCTCGGTCTCACCGCCCGCGAGGTGCAGCAGTTCCGTACCGACGCCGTCGAGGCGCTGATCGCCGACGGCAACACCCCGGAGAACCGCGCCGCCCTGGTGCAGAAGATCCGCGACGGCGCGGCCTCGGCCACCGTCGGCGATTCCGGCCTCGACGAGGACATGGAGGCGATCCGCTCCGAGATGCGCCGCTTCGGCAAGGCCGAGGTGGTGGCCCAGGCCCACGAGTGGCACCTGAAGAACGACTACATCCCGATGGAGATCGTCGCCAAGATGGCCGAGCTCGGCGTCTTCGGCCTGACGATCCCGGAGGAGTACGGCGGCATGGGCCTGCCGAAGATCTCCATGTGCGTCGTCTCCGAGGAGCTGTCGCGCGCCTATATCGGCGTCGGCTCTCTCGGCACCCGCTCGGAGATCGCCGCAGAGCTGATCCTGTGCGGCGGCACCGAGGAGCAGAAGCAGCGCTTCCTGCCCAAGATCGCGTCGGGCGACATCCTGCCGACCGCGGTGTTCACCGAGCCGAACACCGGCTCGGACCTCGCATCCTTGCGCACCAAGGCGGTGAAGGACGGCGAGACCTGGAAGATATCCGGCAACAAGACCTGGATCACCCACCCCGTCCGCGCCGACATCATGACCGTGCTGGTCCGCACCAAGCCCGAGGAGAAGGGCCACCGTGGCCTCTCGATGCTGATCGCCGAGAAGCCCCGCGGCACCGACGCGGAGCCGTTCCCGGTCGAGGGCCTAACCGGCGGCGAGATCGAGGTGCTCGGCTACCGCGGCATGAAGGAGTACGAGCTCGCCTTCGAGAACTTCGAGGTGCCGGCCGCCAACCTGCTCGGCGAGGTCGAGGGCAAGGGCTTCGCCCAGCTGATGCAGACCTTCGAATCGGCCCGCATCCAGACCGCGGCCCGCGCCGTCGGCGTCGCCCAGTCGGCCCTCGACCTCGGCCTGCGCTACGCCGAGGACCGGGTGCAATTCGGCAAGCCGCTGATCAGCTTCCCGCGGGTGGCCGACAAGCTCGCGATGATGGCGGTGGAGATCAACATCGCCCGCCAGCTCACCTACTTCTCGGCGCGCGAGAAGGACGAGGGCAAGCGCTGCGACCTCGAGGCCGGCATGGCGAAGCTGCTGGGCGCCCGCGTCGCGTGGGCGGCGGCCGACAACGCCCTGCAGATCCACGGCGGCAACGGCTTCGCCCTGGAATACGCCGTCAGCCGGGTGCTGTGCGACGCCCGCATCCTCTCGATCTTCGAAGGCGCGGCCGAGATTCAGGCCCAGGTCATCGCCCGGCGCCTGCTCGAGGCGGCGTGAGTCGATGCCCGGGCCTTTAGGCTCGGGCACCGCGGGCTCCGCGTTTTCCACCTTCGGACGTCTGCAGAGTGATGCGCGGGTCCCTTCTCCCATGAGGAGAAGGACAGGATGAGGGGCGTGCCCCCTCGGTGTAGGTCACGCCCCCCCAAGCCTACCCTCTCCCCTGGGCAGGGCGATCGCAGATGGCGATTTGCTCTTCGGAAACACACTGGCAGCACCGCGTCATCCCGGGGCCGCGCAGCGGAGCCCGGGATCCAGAAACGCAGGTCGAGCCGGATTTTGCACCAACGGCGGCTAGGGATTCCGGGCTCGCCTGCGGCGCCCCGGAATAACGGTGTGGTGCCTCCTGCAATTACCGTCCCCCACGGGGGGCCGAGCGGTGCTTCGGACAGTCCAACCGCGACCGTGCGCAGAGACGCGTGAACACGACCGCCAGCGGGGAGGGAGACGCCTCCCCCAAACCGCACTCACGGCACGGCGACCGCGGCGACCGCGTGCGGCGTGTCGTCGAGAAGCAGTGCCCGCAGCCGGGCGGCGGCGTCCGGGCCTGTGCCTTCGAGCACCTGCCGTAAAGCCGCGATCCGGGCGCCGCACCGGACCGCCAGGTGCCGGGCGTGTCGCCGCGGGCGCGCGGCTTCGGCATCCGCGGCGGTCGTCGGCTCCCTGGCGGCTGTGGCTTGCCGCAACGCCTGCGCCACCAGCGCCGCCAGGCTCGGCACCGGATGATGGGCCTGCCGCAACGCCTCCTCGATCGCGACCAGGTCGCCGCCGGCCATCGCCTCGCAGGTGCTGTCGTCGGAGGCCTGCGCCGCGCGCATCGCCGTCAGGGTCGCATGCCCGAGGGCGCGGACCGTGGCGTCGTCGGCCCGGCGGAACAGGCCCCGCAGGTGCGCGCTCGCGTGGGCGCGCATCCCGCCGAGGGCATCCGCCTCCGAGCGGCCGTCGTGGTAGCCGTCGCGGTACCAGGCGGCGATCCGATCGATGGCGCCAGGCTCCGCTTGGGCGAGGATCGGCAGGTTGCGCAGCACCTGCGCGCGGGCCGCGAGCGGGCTGTCGTCGTCGTCCAGGGTCGAGTCGGGGAAGCGGTCGGTCTCCACCACCTCGGTCACGGCGCCGGCCCGGATCAGGCGGTCGGCGTCAGGCATCCAGATGTCGTCGGAGGCGACCGCCAGCGCCTCGGCGGTGAAGTCCGCAGCGAGCCCCGCCGCGCGATAGGCCGCCCGCTCAGGGGCCGCGTCGATCGGGAAGGCCTGCCCGAACAGACCGGCTTCGTAGGGGGCGTGGAAGCCGAGCCGTCCGCTCGCGCCGAGGTAGCGCCCGCGACCGCGGACGAAGGCCAGGGTGCAGGCCGAGGCGCACTCGTCGGGAACGTAGGTGTCGAGCTGGTGCGCGGCGATCAGCGCGCCCAGCGCCAGCCCCTCCTCGACGAGGCCGCCGCCGCTGGTGAGATGGATGCGGCGAACGTTTGGATGCGCGGCGAGCAGGTTCGCGACCTGCAGTGCGACGCCGTCCATCAGGTCGCCGGCCACCCGCACGTCTGCCCCGCCCGGCCCGAGGACGACCCGCGCCCCAGCCTCCTCCGGCGCGAAGCGCTGCGCGAGGTCCGTCGAGGCGCCGACGAACGCCATCCGCACGGCGGTCCGCGTGTCGGCCGAGACCGCGCCGACGAGGCAGGCGACGCCGAGCGCCGAGACCGCACACGTGGTCGCGAACTGGGTCGCGAAGCGGCGGGGCTTGTCGTTCGGCATGCCAAGACCTCTCGCCTGCGCCTTCGCGCAGGCCGTCTCACGGATTGGAGTTTATTGGGATCACGCTTCGGGCCGAGCGGGCCGGCGGCTTAGAACGCCTCATGCGCGAGGTAGGCGACCATCATCTCGGCCACCGCGCGGCCGGCATAGGCCGGCGGGCTCTCGCCCCGTCGCACCGGGAAGGCGTCGACGATCCTGCGGCCGGCCAGGATGCCCCGGACCTCGTCGGGCATCAGACCGTCGTCGACGGCGGTCGCGAAGGCGGCCCGGCCGTAATCGCGGCGCCGCAGGCGGGCCGCCGCGGCGGCGTCGCGGTATCCGGACGCGCGGCCGGCGCCGGTCGGGTCAAACGTTGCGTCGTGATAGCCCATGATCGAAGTCCTTCCCTGCCTGCTCTCGCTCCTTCCCCATGCCGTCGGTGCGGCAACAGGCGTGGATCGGGCCGGCAGGCATCCGGGACTTCAGCTGTGACTTGCGCATCGCCACGGTCATGCCGGCCTCCATGCGGCGTGTACGCCGCCGCGTCCTTTCGATAATCCTGACGATACGCTGCGAAGCCGGGGATGTGCTTCCAAAGTTATCCGCGGATGCAGACCAGTCGTGGCGCGGACGGATCGAACCGCAGAAGGATTGCGATCCGCGCGCCGCGGCGTCGGCGGCGCGGATTTGCGCGCCCGCCCCCTGGCGTTCCGGGCGCGCGCACGCCAGAATCGACGCCATGCACGACGGCACCCGCGTGGAGATCACGCCCGAGATCCTGCTCAAGGCCTACGCCGCCGGCATCTTCCCGATGGCCGAGGACGCCGACGACCCGACGCTGTACTGGGTCGAGCCGCGGGCGCGGGGCGTGCTGCCGCTGGACGGGTTCCGGGTGTCGAAGCGGCTCGCCCGCACGGTGCGCTCGGACGCGTTCGAGGTCCGCAGCGACACCGATTTCGACGGCGTGATCGCCGGCTGCGCCGCCCCGCGCCGCGAGAGCGAGCGCACCTGGATCAACGGCCGCATCCGCGAGCTCTACGGCGCACTGTTCGACCGCGGCCACGCCCACACCGTCGAGGTCTACGCCGGCGAGCCGCGCCGCCTCGTCGGCGGGCTCTACGGGGTGTCGATGGGCGCGGTCTTCTTCGGCGAGAGCATGTTCCACGAGGTCCGCGACGCCTCGAAGGTCGCCCTCGTCCACCTGATGGGCCGGCTTCGCGCCGGCGGATACCGCCTCGCCGACACGCAGTTCGTCACCGAGCACCTCGCCCAGTTCGGCGCCGAGGAGCTGCCGCGCCACGTCTACAAACGCCGCCTCGCCGAGGCGCTCGGCCATGCCGGCGACTGGAACGCCTGGCCGACGGACGGCAGCGTGCGCGGCGCTCAGGCGCTCGCCGCGCTCGGGGTGGGTGGCGCAGGGGATTGAGGCGAAAGCGTTTTCCTCCCGCACAAGGGGAGGAAGAAGAGATCGCGATCAGCGGAAGAGCGCGTCGAACAGCGATTGCGGCTGCTGGGGCTGCGGCGGGGCTGCGGCCGGGCCTTCGTTCGAGGGGAAGAACTTCCGCGAGGGCTTCTGGCGCGGCTGCACGGGGACGCCGCGTGGCGCCTCGACGTCGACCTGACCGGCCGAGTTGACCTGCTGCACCGTCTTGGTCGCATCCTTCGTGCCGCGCTTGCGCTCGGGCTTGGCGGCCATCGCCGGCACATCCTCCTGCTCGCGCGCCTCGGCGATGATGTCGCTGCCGCCCTTACAATCCACGAGCCACACGTCGTAGATCGGGTGCTCGATCGCGTGCAGGCCGGGACTCGAGGCGAACATCCAGCCGGTGAAGATCCGGCGGTACTTGTTCTCCAACGTCACCTCGTCGACCTCGAGGAAGGCCGTGGTCTTGGCGCTCTCGGTCGGCGGCCGCGTGTAGCAGACCCGCGGGGTGAGCTGCAGCGCGCCGAACTGCACGGTCTCGTCCACCGCCACCTCGAACGAGACGATGCGGCCGGTGATCTTGTCGAGGCCGGAGAACACCGCGGTCGGGTTCTTGATCTTGTCGGCCGAGGCTGGGCCTGCGCAGAGGGCGACGAAGGCGATAGCGAAGGGCCCGAGTGCGGCGCGTGCTGTGATGCGGCTCAAGGCACGCCCCTCCCGACGATTGGACGACGCGGCGAAAAGCCGACGGATGGCGGGCGTTCAACACCGGAACGGTGGTGGAAAAAGGGCGTGGCGCTTGTGATCCCGCCGTACGTCGGACGGACGAGGCCTGCAGGCTCCGTTTCCAGCCCCCCCGTCATTCCGGTGCTGCGCAGCAGAGCCCAGAATCCAGATCCGCCGACAGCGCATGCTGAAGAGCGACCTGCGGCTCTGGATTCCGGGCTCGCCTACGGCGCCCCGGAATGACGGTGCCCTCGTCAGAAAAGGCCCTACAATCCCGAAGCCGGGTCAGCACAGGTCGGTGACCTGCCGGCAGGAGGACCGGAGCGCTACTCGCCTGGATTCCACGGCACGTAGTCGCCGGTCGCGGCGGGCCGCGCGCCCCAGGAGAGCTGCGAACCCTTTGGGCGGTAGGCGTCGGCCGTGCCGGTCATGTTCTCGACGTGGGGCTTCTGCCACTCGCGCGGGGTGTAGGCTTCCTCGCTCGGCGGCAGCTCGACGTTGTGGCAGAGCCAGCCGCGCCAGCCGGGCGGGACCTTCGAGGCGTCGGCATAGCCGTTGTAGACCACCCAGCGCCGCTCCGAGCCGACCGAGCGGTCGATCAGGGCGCCTTGCGCGCGATAGTACTTGTTGCCGTGGTCGTCGCTGCCGACGAAGTTGCCGCTGCGCGCGGTGTAGAGCGCGAGCGACATCGTCTGCCCGTTCCACCACGTGAAGATGCGCAGAAGCGTATCCTTGAGCGCCATCGCCGTCTCCGAGCCTCGTCGCACACGCGACCGCGATCGGTGTGCCGGGGCGGTTATGCGGAGCGGGTGCTCGCAAGTCCAGATCCAAGTCCGGAACCAGATCGAGATCCAAGTCCGCAGCGAGGGCTGCAACCCGGCGGCGCCGTCGCCGGGGGCCGAGGTATCGCCCGGCGGTCACGCCCGTGCGGCCATGCGGCGCGAAGGCGCCTCGAGCCGTCCGCCGACGCTGTGGACGCAAAAATTTTCCGCGCGAAATCCCCACAGCAGAAACAGCACTTACGCAGTGCCGCGACTTATCCACAGTTTTACCCGCAAGACCACAACATCTAGCGTGGAACCGGCCGCGCGAACACCACTTGTTGACGTAAGGGCCGGCCCGGCGTTAATGTCCGGGTCATGGTTCGGGCGCACCGATCCGTTCGATCAGCGCGCGTCCAGCCACCTTCTTACCAACGTCGGCCAGTCCGGGCAGCGTCCATCCAGGCGCCCGGATTCGGCTCTTCGGATCTCCGGATTCAACCCCGGGGCGCAGCTGCGCCTCGTCGGGAGAGGTGCGTCTCATGCGGTTCGAGCGTCGTTACACCACGTCCGGTTCTTCGCCCTATGCGGCGATCCCCTTCCGCAAGGCGCTGTCGGAGATCCGCAACCCGGACGGCTCTACGGTCTTCCGCCTCGACGGCATCTCGGTGCCCGAGGCGTGGTCCCAGGTCGCCAGCGACGTGTTGGCGCAGAAGTACTTCCGCAAGGCCGGCGTGCCGGCGCGCCTGAAGAAGGTCGAGGAGAACGACGTTCCCTCCTTCCTGTGGCGCTCGGTGCCCGACGAGGTGGCGCTGAACGAACTCCCCGAGGCTGAGCGCACCGGCTCCGAGACCTCCGCGACCCAGGTGTTCGACCGCCTCGCCGGCTGCTGGACCTATTGGGGCTGGAAAGGCGGCTACTTCACCAGCGAGGAGGACGCCTCCGCATTCCTCGACGAGCTGCGCTTCATGCTCGCCAAGCAGATGGTCGCGCCGAACTCGCCGCAATGGTTCAACACCGGCCTGCACTGGGCTTACGGCATCGACGGCCCGAGCCAGGGCCACTACTACGTCGACTACAAGACCGGCGTGCTGACGAAGTCCGAGACGGCCTACGAGCACCCGCAGCCGCATGCCTGCTTCATCCAGTCGGTCCAGGACGACCTCGTCAACGAGGGAGGCATCATGGACCTGTGGGTCCGCGAGGCGCGCCTGTTCAAGTACGGCTCCGGCACCGGCTCGAACTTCTCGTTGTTGCGTGGAGAAAACGAAAAGCTCGGCGGCGGCGGCAAGTCGTCGGGGCTGATGTCGTTCCTCAAGATCGGCGACCGGGCGGCGGGCGCAATCAAGTCTGGCGGCACCACGCGGCGCGCGGCCAAGATGGTCATCGTCGACATCGACCACCCGGACATCGAGCAGTTCATCGACTGGAAGGTGAAGGAGGAGCAGAAGGTCGCCGCCCTGGTGACCGGCTCCAAGGTCGTCTCCAAACACCTCACCGCGGTGATGAAGGCCTGCACCCAGTGCGAGGCCGAGGGCGACGCCTGCTTCGATCCCGAGCGCAACCCGGCGCTCAAGCGCGAGATCAAGGCCGCCCGCAAGGCGATGGTGCCGGACGCCTACACCAAGCGCGTCGTCCAGTTCGCCCGCCAGGGCTTCACCAAGATCGACTTCCCCGTCTACGACACCGACTGGGATTCGGAGGCCTACCTGACGGTCGCCGGCCAGAACTCCAACAACTCCGTCTCCCTCACCGACGACTTTTTGCGCGCGGTCGAGGCTGACGGGGAGTGGCTGCTGCGCGACCGCAACTCGAACAAGACCAAGTCGGTCGGCGCCCGCCACCTCTGGGAGAAGATCGGCGAGGCCGCCTGGGCCTCGGCCGACCCGGGCCTGCACTTCAACACCACGATGAACGACTGGCACACCTGTCCGACCGGCGGGCGGATCCGGGCCTCGAACCCGTGCTCCGAGTACATGTTCCTCGACGACACCGCCTGCAACCTGGCCTCGGCCAACCTGCTGACGATGTACGACCGGCAGACCAAGCAGTTCGACGTCGAGGCGTTCGAGCACCTCAACCGCCTCTGGACGGTGGTGCTCGAGATCTCGGTGACGATGGCGCAGTTCCCGTCGAAGGAGATCGCCGAGCTCTCCTACAAGTACCGCACGCTGGGGCTGGGCTACGCCAACATCGGCGGCCTGCTGATGACCATGGGCCTGCCCTACGATTCGGATGCGGGCCGGGCTCTCGCCGGCGCGCTCACCGCGATCATGACCGGCGTGGCCTACGCCACCTCGGCCGAGATGGCCGCCGAGCTCGGGGCCTTTCCGGCCTACGAGGACAACGCGGACGCCATGCTGAAGGTGATCCGCAACCACCGCCGCGCGGCGCATGGCGAGGCCGAGGGCTACGAGTTCCTGTCGATCTCGCCCGTTCCCCTCGACCACGCCAACATCCCGCAGGGCAACCTCGGCGACCACGCCCGCGCCGCCTGGGACCGCGCCCTGCGGCTCGGCGAGGAGCACGGCTACCGCAACGCTCAGGCGACGGTGCTGGCACCGACGGGCACGATCGGTCTCGTCATGGATTGCGACACCACCGGCATCGAGCCCGACTTCGCCCTGGTGAAGTTCAAGAAGCTCGCCGGCGGCGGCTACTTCAAGATCATCAACCAGGCGGCGCCCGATGCGCTGCGGGCCTTGGGCTACCGGGAATCCGAGATCGCCGAGATCGAGGCCTACGCGGTCGGCCACGGCTCGATGGGCCAAGCGCCGGCGATCAACCCCGGCAGCCTGCGGGCCAAGGGCTTTTCGGACGACAAGATCGCGGCGATCGAAGCCGGCCTGAAGTCGGCCTTCGACATCAAGTTCGTGTTCAACCGCTGGACGCTGGGCGACGACTTCCTCATGGGCACCCTGAAGGTGCCGGCGGAAAAGCTCTCCGACCCGACCTTCGAGCTGCTGCCGTTCCTCGGCTTTTCGAAGAAGGACGTCGAGGCCGCCAACACCCACATCTGCGGGGCGATGACCCTGGAGGGAGCTCCCTTCCTCAAGCAGGAGCACTACGCGGTGTTCGACTGCGCCAACCCGTGCGGGCGGATCGGCAAGCGCTACCTCTCGGTCGACAGCCACATCCGCATGATGGCCGCCGCCCAGCCCTTCATCTCGGGGGCGATCTCCAAGACCATCAACATGCCCAACGACGCCACGGTCGAGGATTGCAAGGCGGCCTACACCCTGTCCTGGCGCCTCGCGCTTAAGGCCAACGCCCTCTACCGCGACGGCTCGAAGCTGTCGCAGCCGCTGAACTCGGCCCTGATCCAGGACGAGGACGACGAGGAGGACATGGTCGAGGCGCTGGTCCAGGCGCCGGCCGCCGCCAAGGCGACGCAGCTCGCCGAACGCATCGTCGAGCGGGTGATCGAGCGGGTCGAGCGCATCCGCTCGCGGGAGAAGCTTCCGCACCGGCGCAAGGGCTACACCCAGAAGGCGGTCGTGGGCGGGCACAAGGTCTACCTGCGCACCGGCGAGTACGACGACGGCCGCATCGGCGAGATCTTCATCGACATGCACAAGGAGGGCGCCGCCTTCCGAAGCTTGATGAACAACTTCGCCATCGCGATCTCCCTCGGCCTCCAGTACGGCGTTCCGTTGGAGGAGTACGTCGAGGCGTTCACCTTCACCCGCTTCGAGCCGGCGGGCTTCGTGCAGGGCAACGACGCGATCAAGAACGCGACCTCGATCCTCGACTACGTCTTCCGCGAGCTGGCGATCTCGTACCTCGCCCGCATGGACCTCGCCCACGTCGACCCCTCCGAGATCGGCTCCACGATCCTCGGCGGCGGCGAGGGCGACACCACCCGCGAGCCGGGCAAGCCGCAGCAGACGGCCGCCAGCGTCGTCTCTCGCGGGCTGCTCCGCGGCTCGGCCGACCGGCTGACCCTGATCCAGGGCGGCCCGTCCGGCGCGACCGTCGGGGTCGGCTCCGGCAACGCGGGCCAGTCGGCCCCGGCCGGCGGCGTGGTCCACGCCCTACGCGGCGCGACGGCGCTGAAGATGGAAACCGAGCTGTCCGTCCACGCGGAGACCTCGATCGAGGCCCTGCCCTTCGCCAAGCCGGAGCGCAGCGTCGCAGACCGGCGGGCCGAGGCCAAGATGAAGGGCTACGTCGGCGAAGCCTGCCCGGAATGCGCGAACTTCACCCTGGTCCGCAACGGAACCTGCCTGAAGTGCGACACCTGCGGCGGCACGACCGGCTGCAGCTAGTCAGATATGGACTTGATGTGGGCCGCCTTTGAGTTCGGTGTTTTTCGCCGGTTTTGGAGTTCTTAGAGCACCAAAAGTTTGCTTGAGGCGGCGCGCTCTGGGCTAGTCCGAAATGGCCTCTGCTCAAAATGCAAGATCTGCGGGAGCACAACGCCGAGCCTTGAAATTCAATGGTTTCGGTTTGTGTAGCGATCGGGTGAGTTTGGTTGTGCGAAGGGGATGATTGGTAGCTCCCCATAGGGATGTTTGGTTGCGGCCTCCTTCCGGGGGCCGCCGCTGAAGACGGATCACCTGCGGCCGTTAATGCGGTTGATGGTGTGCGTTGGGGATCGAAACGGGCACGGCGACGGTCTTCTGATCCCGGACCCGACGCTCCAATTATGTCCGCGAAGTCTCGGACTTACGTCGTGCTGAGAATTGACCGGAAGTAGGTCCTGTCGCGGCGGGGGGAGTAACACGTAAGGAAGGGCGGCCCCGTCGGGCCGCCCTAGCCCGATCCGAACAAACCATGAACTTATCGTCAAGCTTGGGTCTTGGGCTCAGTTGAAAGGTGAGGGCGATGACGCGACTGCCGTGAAGAACTTGGCCCATAGCGCATCCCTCCACTCCGACGTGAAGACTGCACCATCAAACCCTGGGATCAAACATCTAGCGCCGGCACGATCGCCGGGGAACGTCGGATGTCCGTTCGACGGCCCTCGGCGTGATCGCACCTCGCTCGATGACGGCTTGCGCAGCGCGCCATTCATTGATAAATCCGGTTAATTGAAAGCACTGAACCAGATTATCGAGAGCCGCACGAGGGCGAGGAGAAGACCGACATGTTCATGGATCGAAGGGGCGTCTTTCGAAAAACACGCCTCATGGAGCTCTTCCACGCAACGGCCATGACCCTGGACATCCCCCAGGGGAGGAGGGAGGAGGCGGCGGACCGCTACGACGGAGTCGCCCGCTGGCTGTCGGAGGGGGATCACCCGTTCCTGCGAAACCTGAGGCTGTACCTTCAGGGTTCGGTCGCGCTCGGTACGGTCGTGAAGCCGCTCGGAGTTGCCGAGTTCGACGTCGACCTCGTGTGCCTCCTCCTTGCCGCCTCCTTGGGCATCGCACCGGCGGAGGTGAAGAGGATCATCGGCGACAGGCTGCGCGCCTCCGGCATCTACGCACCCCTGTTGGAGGAGATGCCCCGCTGCTGGCGGCTCAACTACGCCGACCGGTTCCACTTGGACATCACGCCCTCCGTCAGGAACCCGGATTGCCCGAACGGAGGGGAGCTCGTCCCCGACAAGGCGCTGAGGCAGTGGAAGCCGTCGAACCCGAGCGGCTACCGTAGCGACTTCGAGGCCAGGGCCTCCCTCACGTTGCGCATCCGCGTCACGAAGTCCTTCGACGAGGCGGCCGGCCTCCGCGCCGACATCGAGCCCTTCCCCGTCCACGCGTCCGAGAAAGGCATGCTTCGGGTCATCGTGCAGGTGACCAAGCGGCACCGCGACGTCCACGTCGATCGACACGGGATCGATCTCTCCCTCGCACCGATCTCGGTAATCGTGACGACGCTGCTCGCCTTGAGCTACTCGGCGCTGGCGGGCACCACCTTCGACACGGAGTACGACGCCCTGGTCGCCGTCGTCCGCGGGATGACGGACTTCATCCGCCACGAGGTCGTGGACGGGCGCCTCGTGTGGTTCATCATGAACCCGGCCACCCAGGGCGAGAACTTCGCCGAGAAGTGGAACAGGAAGCCCGGCCGGGCCAAGGCCTTCTTCGAGTGGCACGCCAGCGTGCTCGCCGACCTCGAAGCCCTTGGGCAAGCCGAGGGACTCGATCAGGTTCGGCGCAGGATGGAGGGAATGTTCGGTCCGCGGCCGATCGGCAAGGTGTTCGCCGCGATGGACGCCGAACTCGCCGCGGCCCGACGGACCGGGACACTTTCCGTGGCCCCGGGCGTCGGCCTGACCACGGTCACGACGCCCCTTCTCGGTGCCACCCCCGTCCGTTCCAACACCTTCTACGGGAGCTGATGTTGGCCGCCGCGATCCGGAGACGGCGTTCACTGACGCCGGCGCAGCAGTTCCTGAACCTGAGCACCAATCCGATCTGCCCGGGGAACGGCGCCTCCGGGCCGGCCGGGCTGGACTGGCGCTTCACGACTTCGCCCGACCCGCTCGGGCGGCTCTACGACCTCCGGATCGTTCAGGCCCCGCGCCGCGCGCCACGTGTCTTCGTGGACGCCCCCGACCTGCGGGCCGTCGCAGGCGGGCGAAAGCTCCCGCACGTCTATTCGCAATCCCCCGTCTCCCTGTGCCTCCACCTTCCCGGCACCGGGGAATGGGAGCCCTGGATGCCCCTCGACAGGACCCTGGTCCCGTGGAGCGTCTTATGGCTCCGCTACTTCGAGGAGTGGCTCTTCTCGGACGACTGGAAGGGAGGCGGGATGCATCCGCCGACGCGCCCCGCCAAGCGCATCCCGATCCGCGCGGACCGCCCGCGCCCATCCTTCTGAGAAAGCGAAAATCATGAGCATGATCGAACCCGAAGACCCTCTCCGTCGCGAGTACCGCGTCCTTTCCCTCGACGGCGGCGGCATCCGCGGCGTCTTCCCGGCCGCGATCCTGGCCCGCCTGGAAGAACATCTCGACCGACCGATCGGACGCTACTTCGACCTCATCGTCGGGACCTCCACCGGCGGGATCATCGCCCTCGGCCTCGCACTCGGCCTGAGCGCCCGTGAGATCTTGGCGTTCTACGAAGAGCGCGGACCGGAGATCTTCGACCAGCACCGCGGGCCGGTGGCGAACTGGATCCGGCAACGCTACCGAGGCTTGGCCAACTGGCTGGGATACAAATACTCCTCTCGCAGCCTGAACAAGGCGCTCAGGGACATCCTGGGGGATCGGCGACTGGGCGAGAGCCTGACCCGGGTCGTCATCCCGTCCTGGCACCCGGTGAACGAGCACGTCTACCTCTACAAGACGGCGCACCACCCTCGGTTCGAGAGCGACTATAGGCAACCGGCCATCGACGCGGCCATGGCCACCGCGGCCGCGCCGACGTTCCTGAGCCCCTACCTCACCAGCGACGACATCGAGCTCGTCGACGGCGGCGTGTGGGCTAATAATCCTATCGGTGTCGCGGCGGTCGAGGCGGTCGGGGTCCTGGGGTGGCCAGGCGAAAGCCTGAAGATCCTGAGCATCGGCACCACGACTGACGTGAAGGCTCCGTCCCGCTTTGGGGGCAAGCTTTTCATGGCTCCGAACGTAACCAGGCTGTTCATGGCTGGGCAGTCGCACAGCGCCATGGGTGCGGCCAGGATCATCACAGGGGACCCGCACACGAGGAAGGCGATCTGGCGGATCGACCACGTCGTCCCGACGGGTCGCTACACCCTCGATAACGTCGCCAGGATCGCGGAGATGAAAAGCCGTGCCTTCGCCGAGGCGAGGGAGCAGCTGCCCGAGCTTCGACGTCATTTCTTCCACTCGCCCGCCGAGCGGTTCGTGCCCGTGCACGCGCTGCCGCCGCTGAAGAACGCAGCCTAGTTCCTCTCACTCCTCGGAGACACGAAAGGCCCACATCGACGATGCGGGCCTTTATCACGAAGACTGACTATTAACGGGCGTAAGCCGCGATCGGCGCGTCGGAGATGGGATGGTAGACGAACTCCGCCCCTCCCGAGTCGGCGCTGCCGTCGGACCTCAACAGGAAACCGCCGTTCCATAACTGCTTGAACTTGGATGACGAGTTCGCGATGGACATGCTCTCGCGCGTCGACGCGAAATCCGATGCGCGGGTAGCCGGCCGATCGAGAGCGAAAGCGAGGGCTTCGCGATTGCCGGGGCTGGGCGGCGCACCGATCAGGGTGGGAACGCGATTGCACCACACGAACAAGGGCTGATCCTTGCGAGCCGCCGCCGCGTCGATGTTGTCGCGAACGTCGTCGTCGGGCATGTCGGTCAAGTAGAAGCCCTTCGTGCCGCGATAGCGCTTGGCTATCTCGACGAGGCTTTCAGAGGCGAAGGACAGGTCCAAGTGCTCGATGCCAGCGAGCGATATGCCGAAGATCCGTTGTTCAGGACGCTTGTCGACATGGTCCCGGAGACGATCAAAGACCTTGCGGCCCATGGAACGACCCCAGCCGTCCGTTCCGCCTCCCATCATCTCGATAAGGGCGATCACGATATCTGGCCTCTCGTTCATCGGGATCAGTTAAGCAGACTTGTCAGACGACGTCAAGCAGCTAGGCTGAAGGTGAACGTCATGTGCGTTCCCGCCAGATAGGGCATCTCACCGTCATGGTGGCCTCGGTCGGGTTCGTAGGCATTCGCGGAAGGAACGAGCAGGACACGCTGATCCTCCGTACGGATCTCCAGCTTGGCCTTGTATTTCAGGGCTTTCTCCGCGCAGCCCTGAAGGCCCATACCGCGCCCCTCCTCGCCGGTACTCGAAAATCCCCTGCGGATGGATTCGCAAAGGATCTCCCCGTTGCTCGCCCCCTCCAGCTCCGGAACCTCCGCCAACAGCGCGGGACGTAGCTTCCGGAGGATACCCACGCCGCTGTCGGCCACGGTCAGGACGAGGTTGTTGCGGTTGCGGTAGACCTGAAGGGCGGCAAACCCATCGAGCGTCGTACAGCTATGGTCCTCCACGTTGCTGATGAGCTCCGTCAACGACGTCCAGGTGGCTTCCTTCAGCGGGCCGATGTCGGGGCGGTTCGCACAGGCCAGCTCCACGGCCTTGATGAGGCGACGCGGCAGTCCGGGATCGCAGCCATCCCTATTGACCGGCTCGATCTCGACGAGCCCGCCGTTCCTCCCTCGATGGATCGCCGTCTCAAGCGGCGAGGGACGCTGCGGAAGGACGGCCACCGAGGGATGCAGTCGTTCGAAGAACATCATGCGGCCGATGTAGCCGAGCGCGTTCGGACTTCCGGTGAGGTCTATCGTGACGCTCATCCCTCGGTCGGCGCACTGGTTGGCGTAACAGAGCAGTCGGACGGCAGCGTCCACCTTCAGGTTGCTTCCAGAGGGCGCGAGCACCGTGAGGAACTGCGTCGTCCTCAGATCGGGGCCCAGCGCCCTCCTGACGTGATTGTCGATATCGAAGGCGGTGAGCCAACCCCCGCTCAGCGTGACGATCCTCAATGCCCCGACCGCCCTTCCGTCGGACCCGTCGCACGATGCCGTGACGACGTCTGTCAGCGCGTGATGCTTCCGGCCAGGAAGGATCTCCGTCCCGCATCCACGGCCTAAGCTGAGCCGGGCGCACCCTGGCCCAACCTCAACGCCGATCTCGCCGGTCGGTTGCGCTCCTGCGGGCGCATTCGCAGGCGAGGCGGTATCACGAACATCGATCAGGCTCTCGAACGATTTTCCACAGTCATCACCAGCTCTCTTTTCGGGACGACTTGCAGACCGCCTCGTTCAGCTGCAGTTATCCCTCATGGTCACGCATTCGAAACGCGCGGTGATCCGGACGGCCAGGGCCGTTCCGGCGTAACCTGATTCCGGTTTCCACGGATAGCGTCGCGCCTCGTCGCGATGCCCGGGAGACCCCTTTGACGGAGCCTCCCGATGACACGATCCCACCACACCTTCCGAAAACGGCCGCCCTCGGTCCGGGTCCGTCCCGGCCGCGAGACGTCATCGGCGCGCGAGCGCCTTTCCGACACCCCCAGGGCTGACCTGCCGCCATCGTGAGCCACCGCGGTGGCCTGCGCCCCTCGCGCGGCGGAGGGACGGCTATGAGTGCCGCTCCCGCCCGAAACGTCGTGCCCTGGCAGTTCGGCGAGCACGACCGGATCACCATCGACAACGTCCAGTATCTCGATCCCGTGCCGACCACGCATGGCTGGGCCTTGAGGCGGGCGAGCAATCCCAACCTTACGGAGACCTTCCCCGAGGCGACCAGCGACACCCTCGCCCTGGTGAAGGCCGCCACCCACGGCGTCCGGAAGACCTGGCGGGACGGGTACCGCTATTCCAAGGCCGGGGTGGTCACCACCGACCTGATGCCGCTGGCCGCCTCCCAGCGGGCGATGCCCGGCCTCGGCCAACTCGACCGGGAAATGGGGGCGGCCCTGATGGAGGCGCTCGACGCTTGCAACCGCCGCTTCGGGCGTGGGACCGTCGTCCCGGGCGCAGCCGGGTTCGCCCCCAAACGCGAATGGTCGACCAAGTTCGAGATGCGGTCGCCCCGGTACACCACCCGGCTCGACGAGCTCCCAGTAATTGCGGCTGCCTAGGCCCGGTCCGGGGCGTCTTGTCGGCGAGGGGCCGTGAACCTCGACCAATGCCCTTCGATACCTAAGGCATCCTTCCAGTCGCCAGACCAGCGCGGTCCATCAACTGGACCTGCCCGCGACGGACCTCGACCAAGCCGGTGTCGGCCCACTCTCCCAGGAGGCGGCTGATCACCTCGCGAACGCTCCCGACGTCGGAGGCAAGCTGCTGATGCGTCTTCCAGACGATCCCATCGGCGTCGGCCTCGACCAACAGCCGACGGGCCAGACGCTGCTCCAGCGGTGCGAAGGCAACCTCCTCCACCAGGTCGAACATCCCCGTGAGGAGCTTGGTGTAGTCGTCGAGGACGAAGTCCCGAAAGGCGTCGCTCTCCCGCATCAACTGGCGAAAGGTATCCGCTGGCAACGCGGCGAGTTCGGTCCGTGCCTCCGCGATGCTCTGCGCCGGGAAGCCCCCGCCCGACAGGAGGCATTGGGTGGTGAGGACGCAGGTCCCGCCAGCACCGACCTTGTAGATCAGCATCTCCCGGCCGCTCTCGGACATCCGGAACACCCGGGTGCGGCCGTCGATGCACATGAGGTAGTTCGCGCATGAGTCCTGGAGTTCGTACGCGATGGCACCCGCTTCCAGGATGGGGAAACCGACCGTGCCCCGCGCGAGCTGAAGGTGGTTCGCGCTGAAATTTCGGACCAGCGGAAAGCGCTCGATCCAGCGCTCGACCTGATGGGCGCTCTGCATGGTCTTCCTCCTCGGGCTGGCGGTCATTGAACGCCACCATGCCCCGGTCGATGCGCGAAACCTGGGGATCCACAGCCTTCGGTGACCTGGGTCACAGACGCTTGGAAACGTCCTCAGTACCACCGTCCCTAGAGAACAAAAATCCGCTCGGGCGACGGCATGAGGAAGCAAAGGCTTCCTGTGGGCCGGGGCAAAACCAACGGGAGAAAACCATGCGCCGCCTCGCCCCCCTTCTGCTCGCCTCCGTCCTCCTGAGCGCCCCGGTCCATGCCGAACAGGACCTGCTCCTGGGCGCCGACATGGGCTCGGCCGCGATGACCAAGGCCGAGATGACCCGGGCCGACGTCGAGGCGCTGATCGCAAAGGCGGACGGCAAGCCCATCGACCTCTCCGACAAGGCACTCGCCGGCCTCGACCTGTCGGGTCTGAACCTCAAGGGCGCGAACCTTCGCACCGCGCGGCTGAACAAGGCCAACCTGCGCGGCGCCGACCTGAGCGGGGCGAACCTGGAGCAGGCCTGGTTCATCAAGGCCGACCTCTCGGGCGCCAAGCTCGTCGGCGCCAAGATGTTCGGCATCACCGCCCGCGACGCGAACCTCAGCGGGGCCGATCTGAGCCGGTCGATGCCCATCGGCGACTTCAAGGGCGCCAACATGGCCGGGGCGACGCTCGTCGACCTCAAGGGCGGCGCCGACATCAAGAACCAATCCATGGGCCTGATGCGGGCCGTGTTCGTCTCGGTGAACCTCAAGGGCGCCAACCTGAAGGGGGCAAACCTCGGCCGTTCCCGCCTGGAATACGCCGACCTCACCGACGCGGACCTGACCGACGTGGTGCTGATGGGCTCGGACCTGTCGGGCGCCAACCTCACCGGCGCGACCGTCACCGGGGCCGACTTCAAGAACGTCGACGTCACGGCCGCCCGTCTCATCGACCTCAAGGGCCAGGACAGCGCCAAGGACTGGTCCGCCCGCGTGAACGTCGAACGGGCGATCACGCAGGTCTCGAACTGAGCCATCCGCCGTCAACGGCACGCAAAGGCTTTCCGACGATGTGTGCCTGGAAGCTTACAGGTCAGCACTTACGAAGGTTTGCCTCGGTGCTATGCAGCGTCCGCTTTTCAAAAATTCGGGCTGAAAGCAGACCGTCGCATAACCTGAAGAGTTTCGGGCGCCGCGAGGCGTACGAAAGTCGTGGAAGAACGAACCCGCGGGATGGCGGGCGCAGAGCTATGGGGATTTGGGCAGACCGTCGACCCCAGCGAGGGACGGAAGGCGTGTGA
>NZ_VRVF01000110.1:0-10741 GCF_008040045.1 Methylobacterium sp. WL8
AGGGGCGGCTTTCGCGCGCAAGCTCGGTGCGAGCGGTAGGGGTCCACATCGGCGATCCAGGGTGAGCGTCAGACACTCTCCCAACGCCCGCGACACCTGCCGCTCACCCCATTATGAAACGGGGTCTTAGAGGGCGGGGCTGAATAACGAATACAAACGCTGTGAAAAGGGCGATCACGGTTCCGTGAGCTTCGTTGTTGCGAAAGGCCCGAAGGCTGAACGTTTGCTACGGGGCGAAAGGCCAGGGTCCGCTTACCACCGAGGCTGTGTGAGAACGCGTTTGCGGACTGGACGGACCTGACAGCGCAAGGCCCAAAGGGACCGGGCTTTCAGCCTCGGATGGCTGCGATGAGCGGGCCGGCACCGAGGATCGCGATCACCCGCTTCATGTTGTAGGCAAGAACCTGCAGGCTCATCTCACCGGCCACGTTCCTCAGCCCCCGGGTCAGGAAGTGGGTCGCTCCCATCCAGGCTTTGAGGGTGCCGAAGACGTGCTCGACCGTCTGGCGGCGGTCACGCATCGCGTTCGGGTTCTCGTCGAGCCGGCGCTGGACGGCTTCCAGCACGTGCTCGTGTTCCCAACGAGTGATGCGACGCTGCTCGGCGGGCGTGCAGGAGGTCTTGATCGGGCAATTCGAACAGGCCGACGTCCAGTACCGCCGTAGGGTCATCCCGTTCTCGATGCTCTCGAAGCGATAGGTCAGCGTCTGGTCCCCCGGGCAGCGATAGGTGTCGTCGCTCGCCTGGTAGACAAAGTCCTGCTTGCCGAATCGGCCCTCGGCCTTCGCACCGGACGTCATCGGCTTTGGCAGGGTGACCGCGATCCCCGCCCGGTCGCAGGCCAGGATCTCCTCACCGGAGAAGTAGCCCCGATCCGCCAGAACCTGGATGGCTTCCTCGCCCGAGGCGGCCTGAGCTTGCCCCGCGATAGTGGCGAGCTGGGTGCGGTCGTGGCCGACGTTGGTCACTTCGTGGGCGACGACGAGGTGATGCTTCGTGTCCACCGCGGCCTGAACGTTGTAGCCGACGAGCCCGGTGCCCTTACCGTTCGTCGCCATGGCCCGTGCATCGGGGTCGGTCAGCGAGATCTGTCGGTCCGGCGCGGCCTCGACGAGCGTCTCCATCGCCTGCAACGCGCGCAGCCGATCCCGGAGTGCAGAGAGCCGCTCCTTCAGGCGTGGGGTTCGAAGCTCTGTCACCTCGGCCTCCTGACGGTCGGCGGTATCGAGGGCCGCGAGGTAGCGCACGATGCTCGTCTCGACCTGCTCGATGCGCCTGCGGACCGCGGCCGGGGTGAAGTTCCGGTCGCGCGTGTTCACGGCCTTGAACCGGCTGCCGTCGACGGCCACGACGCCTCCGGCCAGGAGACCGACCTGCCGGCAGAGCATCACGAAGTGCCGACAGGTCGCGCGAAGCGCATCCCCGTTCTCGCGTCGGAAGTCGGCGATCGTCTTGAAGTCGGGTGCGAGGCGGCCGATCAGCCACATCAGTTCGACATTGCGGCCAGCCTCCCGCTCCAAGCGCCGGCTGGACGGGATCTGGTTCAAGTAGCCGTACAGGTAGAGCTTCAAGAGCGTCGCAGGGTGATAGCCGGGTCGACCGGTGGCGGCGGGCGTCACGCCGGCAAAGCCGAGTGCTGCGAGATCCAATTCGTCGACAAACGCATCGACGACGCGGGTTGGATTATCTTACGTGACGTAATCGTCCAGGCAATCAGGAAGCAGGGCAACCTGGTGACGATCTGCAGCTTGGACAAAGCGTGTCATCCCGGGCCTCCGCCAGAGGCTAAGTCTAACACAAAAAGTATCAAATCAAATATATGTTGCCATAAATCGCTGATTGTCTGTCGAAGATTTCAGATCCAGGGATCGAACGATCGGCGTCGCAGATTTCTTTGAGCTTCCTTGCGATCTTGCAACGATCGGGATGGGGGGGGCAAAAAGCCTGCCCGCCGCTCTCCCAAGCGGCCGGACATCCCCAGCTTGGCGTCCTCTTTTCACACAGCCTCCACCCAACCCGGTCGTAGAGCGGACCGGCGGGTGCCGACCCAAGCTAGCCATGCAGACAGCCATCCGCGCTTCCCGAAAGCGGCCATTCGTTGGAGGTCCACCAACTTCGGCTAGGGATGGGAACAGGACCATAGCCCTTTGACCGGGAGCAGACGTTCCGGCAGAAGCCCACGTGATA
The DNA here is from genome assembly GCF_008040045.1 of Methylobacterium sp. WL8. Taxonomy (NCBI): domain Bacteria; kingdom Pseudomonadati; phylum Pseudomonadota; class Alphaproteobacteria; order Hyphomicrobiales; family Methylobacteriaceae; genus Methylobacterium; species Methylobacterium sp. WL8. The sequence goes on from NZ_VRVF01000110.1 coordinate 2,188, forward strand.
CACTCGTTTCAGCTACTACATGCTCGCAAACGTAAGTTCGCGTTACAATGAAGTTATAAGTGACCTCAAACCAACATCTTCTGGACGATCTCGTCAAACGCCTTGCTATTCAAGGCGCCCTCATGGCGTTCGCCGTTTAGGAACAGCGTCGGAGTGGCATGAACGTTCAACACCTTCACCGCCTGGGCCTGCACACGTTTGACCTGTTCGTAAAGCGCTTGGTTGGAGACAGTCGCATCGAACTTGGTCTTGTCAAAGCCCGCCTGCCGGAGAAGGTCGCGCATCGCATCGAGAGGCTTTTCGGTAAAGGCCCAGGATGCCTGTTTTTCGAATAGCAAATCCGTGATGGGGTAATAGTTTCGCCCACCGTCGGCGCGGGCCAGCATGAAGGCGGCCGTATCAAGTGGATTTAGCGGGTAGCCACGTAGGACAAAGCGCATCTTCCCGGTGTCGACCCAACGCGACCTGATGCCCGGCCAGACCTCGTTATGGAAGGCTGCGCAATGCGAGCAGGTCACGGCGGCATACTCGATGAACGTCACCTTGGCGTCGGAAGCCCCGATGAAGATATCTCCGAGCGGACCTGCCATCGACGGATCGTCCACGGAGTCTGCCCAAGCTTGGAACGGTTGAACCGCGAATGCCGAGCTCAGCATCGCCCCGACGAGCATAGTGCGCCGTGAAACGGCACTGCTCGCAAATTTGATCTCTGTCATGTAGCCGTCGCCTCACTCGTTAATAGGATCTATGGAAAGACCGCCCTGTATGGGCATCTTTGTTTATGACCAATGACGAAGTTGGCGTTAAAGTATTGTTTGTATTTGATTTAGATCGTACATTGAAGATTTTTATTTATTTAGGATAGCAAATCCGCGACATGTGGACATTCGCCCGACTTGGTCGATGGTCGACGTCCACAAAAATTGACTGGAATTGAGCGTTCCTGACTTTCACAACGTGTTGGGGCCTGACCCTTCGCCCTGAATCAGACCTGGATTTAGCTCAGGATTGACCATGCGGTGCCTTAACGAAGACCAAAACGGCTCGACCTCTATCCTAAGTCAAAGTCGCGTGGCGCTCAGCGGGCGGCGGCTGCATGAACTCGATGGTGGAACCATCTGGACCGACGGCATAGACTACTCGCGTTCCGGCCCGTTCGCCTGTGGGGATTGGCTGCGGTATGCCCTGAGCCTTCCAGCCATGGCCTGCGATGCGGGACAAGACCGCGTCCAGATCGTCGACGATCAGGGCAAGATGCGCAGAGCCCGGATCGAACGGCGCGGGCGCCGCCGCAGGTGGGCTCGTTCCCCGATACTCAAGCAGTTCGACCACTTGCCCCCCGAGCGACACCACTGCCATGCGCACCCGCGCGCCGTGGGCACCCGTGACCTGCCCCAGGAACTCGCCGCCCATGTCGCCGGTCCGCACCAGACGTGCGCCCAACCCCTCCACCCAGAAGCGGAGCGCCTCGTCGAGGGAGGCGACGGCGAACCCCACGTGGTCGGCGCGGCGGACGTTGAGGCTTGAGGTATCGATCATTCCTATCATCCTATCGAGGGCACCGACTTGATTAGCCTGGGATCCTGTCCGGATGCGGACGAATGGCCGGAAGGCGAACCTCGTAGTCGCGCATCCCCGGCCCGGCGCCCCTGACGTCGAGGGCACCCGCGGCGGCGAGCGCCAGCACGCGGCCGAACAGGACGACGTCGCCGACGCCCTGGCCCGGTGGGTCGACCTCGAAGGACAGGTGATGCAACGCCCGGCCGATTAACCCGGCGACGATCTCCCATTCCGGCCTGCCCTGCGCGACGAGGGCGGCATCGAAGTGCGTCAACGGCGCCGACACCAGGCATCCGTCCCGCACGATGCGGAGCGGCGCATTCTCGGCCCGCAACCGTGCCCATGTCGCTGACGCCGCGTGGGCTTCGGCTTCTGAGTAGGGGCGTCGTCTCTCCCTCAGGCCGGAGGTGACGATGTCCTCGGGCCGCATCAGACCGAGAGACCACGGCGATCGCACGCCGTCCCGGGTGACGAAGTCCAGACCGGTCGCATTGACGATGTCGAACGGACGCACGGCCATGCGGGAGGCGAACTCCAGGAAGAAGGCGTGCTCCCCGGCATCGGTCAGACAGACCCAATAAACCGGATACACGTCGGCCGTGGTCGCTTCAGCCCAAGGCTCCTCGGGCTCGCGCCAGTCATCGTCGGGAGCGCACCGCAGGACGGTTCTGACCCACGCCTGGCGCGCGTCCGGGTCCGGCGGATCGATGGGGCCATGGCTCAGGGTAGCGGGAAGCGCGACCACGCGTTCCGTACACCCTTCCATACGAAGGGCGTCGCGGATCGCATCCGCCCTGGAGACGCCGTAGGCCACGTGAACGGTCTCGGTCGCACGGGTCATCCCAGGTCCTCCGTCATCCTCGACCGGCATGCTCAAGGCTTCAGTTCGGGACAGAGGCGGTAGCCTTCGGCTGCACCGTTCGTCAGGTCGGTGAAGGCCGTCGGACCATCGACGCGAACGGTCGAACGCTCGGTCGCCCGGGGGAGATCCGGTCCGCCGTATTGCCGGCAGGACTGCTCGATCTCGAACACGTTTCCTTGCCGGGACACGACGCGGGGGCTGCAGTCGTTCGACTTGGAACTGCCGATGCCTGCGCCGTCGTAAGTCCGCAGGGCGACGTTCGGGGGATCCTTGCAGTCCGTGCCGACCGTCACGTAGGCCCCGTGGCGGAGCGGCAAGGTGTCGGCCATGGCCGGCCCGGCGAGCAGGGCCAGGACGCATGCGGATACGGGTCGCGATCGCGTCGGGTTCATGGTGTTCCCCATGATCGGTGGTCGTCGGATGTCAGGCCGGAGCGCCGACCGTTCGCAGCCAGGCCTCGTACCTGCCCGGCCATTGCGCGCTCGGCGTGCCTGGCCGGCCCATCCCGAAGCCGTGGCCGCCGCTGGCGAGCGTATGCGCCTCCACGCGGACACCGGCGCGTTCGCACGCCTGCACCATGATCCGGCTGTTCGCGATGTCGGAGATCGGATCGTCCGCCGCCTGAGTCAGGAAGACCGGCGGACAACGGGACCGGACATGGGTCTCGACCGACCATTCCGCGCTCTCGCTCGGCGTCGGGTGGCGACCGACCAGTTGGGCGCGCGTCGAGGTGTGGTCGTAGGGCGGTTCCAAGGTGATGATCGGGTAGATCAGGGCCGCGGCGGACGGGCGTGCGGGCAGGTTGTCAGCTGCATCGATCGGGCGATACGATGCGAAGGCCGATCGCGTTGCAGCGAGACCCACCAGGTGGCCGCCGGCCGAGAAGCCCAGGACGCCGATCCGATCCGGATCGACCCCGTACGCCCCAGCCCGCGACCGGATCAGGCGCAGGGCGCGCTGCGCGTCCTGCAGCGGGGCCAATGGTCCGTCGGCCCAGCCCTCCCGGGGCAGCCGGTAGCTCAGAACGAACGCCGTAATGCCCCGCGCGGCGAGCCAGCGGGCGGCGGGGCGAGCCTCCTTCTCCATCTCGATGCGTTTGTAGCCGCCGCCGGCGGCGACCAGCATCGCCGTGCCGGTCGACCGGGAAGGCGCGAACACCTCCAGGCCAGGAACGGCGATGTTGCTGACCGCCCCCTTCCCGTCGACCTCGGGCGACCCGTCGGGTCCGCCCCCACCCGGCGGGTCACCCGGCCAGAGCCGAAGGGACGCGGTATCGGCGACGGCTTGGCCCGCCGCGAGCAGGGCGGCCGTGCCGAGAACCAGCGAGCGTCGGTCGATGATCATGGCCGCACCGTCCCGGAGGTTTGCAGGGTCTCGGTCGATACGGCACGCGGGCTGCCGAACAGACGATTCAGGTAGCCGAAGTAGACCGGCTGCTTCTGCCGAAGCTCTTCGCGGGTGAAGGGCTCGCGCGCCAGCTTGCCGTGCAGGTAGACGCTCGCGGTCATCGCGAAGAACTCGCCCGGGTTCTTCAGCAGGTAGGCGTTGGCCGGGTAGAACCCGCCCGTCTTGGCCCGCTCGTAGAAGGTTAGGATGTCCGGGTTCCGGTTGCCGTCCGGCATCATCCGGAAGTGGTAGACGTGCATGTACTCGTGCAGCAGAATCGGACGGTCGTCGCCCGGGGCCGCGACCGCGATGGTGACGCTGTCACCACCGCTGTAGTGGCTGCCCGCGCCCGAGCCGCTCTGCACCACCACCGGCCCCCCCCGTAGGAACGCCTTGGTGCGGGCATCGAGGCCGGTGGCCTCGACGAGGTCGACCTGGTGCTCGGCCGCCTGCCGCAGCCGGACGAGTTCGGCGTTGGGGACATCCGGAGCGATCTCGATCCGGTAGCCGCGATAGGTCTCGCTCCCATCGCCGGATCGGGACGTCACGGCCGCGACCTCTCGCGGTGCGGCGTCGACCGTGCCGCCGTGGACGGCCATCGTCCCCACCACGGCGAGCGCGGTCACGACATGCCAGAGCGGGGATGCCAGTTGGGCTGGAGCCATACGTCCGTCGCCTCGTTTCGTCGGGGCCCATCCGAGGGCCTCCGTTGCGATGCCGGTGACCATCGCGTCCGGACCGATCCAGGATGTGACGAGATGCGCGTGCCATGTAACGTTTTGTGACAGCGGCCGGTTTCGCGTTGCGGCCCGGTCGCGGCGGCCTATCCTCGCGTCATGGCCGACAGCATCACCATCGCCATCGTCGAGGACGACGACGACATCCGCATCCAACTCACGGGCTATCTGGAGGGCGAGGGGTTCCGCGTCGTCGGCGTCGACGGAGGCGCAGGTCTCGACCGACTTCTCGCGGCCGGACCCGCCCCGGACCTGATCGTCCTCGATTGGATGCTGCCCGGCGAGGACGGCCTCTCGATCTGCCGGCGCCTGCGTGCTGCGAGCGGGCCGCCCATCGTGATGCTGACCGCCAAGGACGAGGACATCGACCGGGTGCTCGGCCTGGAGATGGGAGCCGACGACTACGTCTCGAAGCCGTTCAACCCGCGTGTCCTGCTGGCCCGCATCCGCGCGGTCCTGCGACGGTCACAGGGGACTGGCGCCCCGGCGTCCGAGGACGCCGCCGAGATGCTCGGCGTCGTCGATCTCGTCATCGACCTCCCGGCACGCCGGGTGACGGTCGGCGAGGCACGGACCGAGATCCCCCTCACCAGCGCCGAGTACGACCTGCTGCACTGCTTCGTCACCCGGCCGCAGCGGGTGCTCTCGCGCGACCAACTCCTGGACTGGACGCGCGGCCGGACGGCCGACGCCTTCGACCGCACCATCGATGTGCAGGTGAGCCGCCTGCGGCACAAGCTCGATGCCTCGGGCAGCGCCGCGGCGGCGCTACTCAAGACGGTGCGCAACGCCGGCTACATCCTGGCGGCGCCGGTGGGACGGGCATCGTGATGGCGCGGATCGGCCTGCTCGGCCGGATCATGCTGATCCTGCTCGGCGCGCTCTCGCTGCTCGTCCTCGCCACCGTCGCGGTGGACAAGTGGCAGCGGCGCGAGGAGGCCTCGCCCTACGCCACGCGCTTCCCCCGCCTCGATCAGGCCGCCGGCATCATGACCCTGCTGCGGGACGCGGACCCCGCGCAACGCCCGGCGATCCTAAAGGCAGTGAACGGGGAAGCCCTGAGGGCCGAGATCACGGACGCACCTCCGTCCGAGACCGGACTAATCCGCGAGCCGCGTCTCGAAGCGCGCCTGCGGCGGTTGACAGGGGACGCGAATGGCCAGGTTCGGGCCTTCACCGATGTCGACATGCTGCACAGGGGCGTCGATCCGGCGGAAGTCGCCAACGCGGACAACCGGAAGGTGATGGGCCGTCTGGCGACCGCCACTTACGCCTTGCCCGACGGCCGGACGGTCGTCGTCTCCGCCATCGAGCGTCACCACTCGCTGATGCCGTGGCTGCTCGGCCAGCCCCTGAGCCTGTGGGTCGCGGTGCTTGGGCTCGTCGTAGCCGGCCTCGTCCTCGTCGGCGCACGTCACGAACTCGCGCCGTTGCGGCGGCTGACCGAGGCGGTCTCCCGCTTCGACGGTCGTGCCCCCGAGCCTGCCCTCGTTCCGCAAGGCGCCCCCGAGATCCGCCGTCTGTCCCAGGCCGTCCAGGCCATGCAGGAGCGCATCGTCGGCCTCATGGGCGAGCGCTCATTGCTGATCGGCGCGATCTCGCACGACCTGAAGACGTGTCTGACCCGCCTGCGGCTACGCGCTGAGGGCGTGACCGAACCAGAGCGCCGGGAGCGACTGGTCGAGGATCTCGACGCGATGACCGCCCTGCTCGACACCTCGCTCGGCTTCGCCCGTGGCACCGCCGTCGAGGTCGGCCGTGCACCCGTCGATCTCGGCGACCTCGTGGCCATAGAGGTCGCCGAGCACGCCGCACAGGGCGTGAACATCGGCTTGACCGGCGAGGACATACCGGACGCCGTCGTCGCCGGCGACGTGGTTGCCCTGCGCCGGGTGCTCGCTAATCTCATCGGCAACGCCGTCAAGTTCGGGCGCTCCTCGGTGGCGGTCGCGGTACGGCGCAAGGGTCCGGATTGCGAGGTGGCGGTCGAGGACGACGGCCCCGGTATTCCAGAATCGGAGCGTTCCGCGGTGTTCAGCCCGTACTACCGGATCGAGCGCTCCCGGAACCGCGGGACCGGCGGGACGGGTCTGGGGCTGGCCATCGCCCGGCAGATCGCCGAGACGCATGGCGGCACCGTCGTGGCCGAGGCGACCGCGCTCGGCGGCGCCCGGCTCGTCCTGACGCTGCCCGCCATCGCCTGACCACCCAGGCCGTCGTTACAAATCGTTACGCCGACGCATCCGCCCGTCACATCCGGGAAGAAGCCCGGGACGATCCTGCCCTCATCGGTCGCGGCACCGAGCCCCGACGAGAGCAGAGGATGCAACGATGCTGAAGTATCTCGCCCCGGTCGCCTTCCTGGCCGCCATCGCGGTCCCGGCCACCGCCGCGCCCCTGGTCCAGGATGCCGTCTCGAACGGGTCGGATGGTGCCGAGATCATCCAGGTCTACGGCGGCTGCGGACCCTACGCCCATCGCGGCCCCTACGGCGGCTGCCGAACCGGTGGTCAGGCCGGTGGCTACGTTCGTGGCGCTTCCTGTCCGGCCGGCTTCCACATCGGGCCCTACGGGCGCCGTTGCTGGCCGAACTGAGCCGTCCAAACCCTTTCCCTTTCCACACGTCCGGTCGCGTGCCGGATACTTCAGGAGCGAGACATGTTCCGCAGGATCGTCGTACCCCTTGCCCTCGCCGCGGGGCTTCTCACGGCCGGCTCGGCCGCTGAGGCCCGTGACGGCTGCGGCCCCGGCTTCCACCGTGGCTTCTACGGCTGGTGCCGTCCGAACCTCGGCTTCCGTCCGCTCGCCTACGGCCCCGTGTACCATCGCATCGGCCATCACGGGTGGGGCGGCCGCCGATGGCACTACAGCTACCACTACAGCTGGCATCGTCGCTTCGGTTGGCACGGCGGCGGCCATCGCTGGGGCGGGTTCCGTCATGCAGGTTGGCACCATCGCTGGTGATGCGTCGGCATGGGTCGGTCAGTGAGATATCTCTGCCGACCTGGCCGTCTCGCCGATGAAGGCCAGGAACGCCTGGACCTTGGCGGAGGTGTGCCGCCGGGTCGGGACGTAGGCGTGGAGCGGGAAGCGTTCCCCCGTCCACGCCTCCAGGAGCGGCACCAGGCGACCGTCTTCGATGTAGTCCTTGGCGTAGAGCTCCAACGGCTGCGCGATGCCGAGGCCGGACAAGCAGGCGCCGAGCAGCGTCCCCGTATCGTTCACCGTCAAACGACCGCTGCCCCGGATCGCCACGCGCTCCGTGCCGCGGTGGAATTCCCAATCGAAGGGATGTCCGGTGGCGGGGTTCCTGAACTGGATGACGGTATGAACCCCGCTGTCCAGGTCCGAGGGGTGATCGGGTCGGCCATGACGGGCGATATAGTCGGGCGTCGCGCAAGTAAGCACCCGCGTCCGCAGCAGCAGCCGAGCGATCAGCGCAGACGGCTCGGGCTCGCCGAACCGGACGGCGACATCGAAGCCTTCCGCGACGAGGTCGCCCATGCGGTCCCGGACCACCACCTCGACGGAAAGGTCCGGAAATCGCTGCAGGAAATCGCCGAGCCTTCGGGCCAGCACGAAGTGCCCGAAGGCGGCATCGGTGTTGATCCGCAGTTGCCCGCGCACGGCTCGCGCCGATCCCGCGGCCCGGGTGGCGGCATCCTCTAGGCCGTCGAGCAGTGGGCGGACCTCCTCGTAGAAACGGCGGCCCTCGTCGGTCAGGGTCACGGCCCTGGCGGTGCGGTGGAACAGGCGGATGCCGAGACGCCCCTCCAGTCGGGACACCGCCCGGCTAACGCCCGATTGCGACAGGCCGAGCGCCTCGCCGGCCCGGGAAAAGGCCCCGGCCTCGACGATGGCGGCGAGGACGCCGATCCCGCTTGGCCTGCCCCCATTCGGTGGCCCAGGTTCGAAGTTAGTGCATCGTCGGCCGTGTGACGATGGCGGGGTGAGCGAGCGGCGCTGATCTGCTCGGTTCCGTTGGCCAGATGACGACCTCCGGTGCAGG
>NZ_VRVF01000111.1:0-10247 GCF_008040045.1 Methylobacterium sp. WL8
CCCTGTTTCCCTCCGAGGCCGCCGCCGACGCCCCCAACGAGGACGAGGCGGTGATCGCGGCCTTCGACGGCGATGGGCTCGAAGTCCACCTCCAGCCGGTGGTGACCCTGCCGCAGCGCAAGGTCGCGTCCTACGAGGCCCTGGCGCGTCTGAGGCTCGCCGGCGTGGTGCTGACGCCCGAGGCCTTCCTGCCGGCGCTGGAGCGGCACGGCCGCTCGACCGAGCTCGACCGGCGCATGCTGCAGCGGGTCGCGACCATCGCCCGCCACCTCGTCGGCCGCGGCAGCGAGGCCACGGTGGCCTACGGCCTGTCGCCGCTTTCGCTCTACGAGCCCGGGTTCCTGCGCGGGATCGCGCGGCTGGTCGCGGCGGAGCCGGCCTTGGCCGGCCGCCTCGTCGTCGCCCTGCCGCAAGCGAGCTGGCGCAACCTCGACGCCGAGCAGGCCGGGGCCGTCGCCGCGCTGAAGGGCCGGGTCGGCTTCACCCTCGACCGGCCGACCGACCTGCGCTTCGACGCGGCGGCGCTGGCCGGCTACGGCGTCGGCCAGGTCAAGGTGCCGGCCGAGCTGCTGCTGCGCCCCGGCCCCGCCCGGCGCAGCCTGTCCGACATCGCGATCGAGGACCTGGTCACCGCGCTCGCGCGGGCCGGCATCCGTCTGGTCGCGACGGAGGTCGGCACGGAATCCGACGTGCCCGACCTGATCGACCTCGACGTGCCGTTCGGGCAAGGGCCGGTCTTCGCGCTGCCGCGCCCGGTGCGCGCCGACGTGCTCGTCGCGCAGGCCCCGCCGGTCCCCTCCGCGCCGCCTGCCCCGGACGACCCGCCCGAGCCGGCCCCCGAGCGCCGCCCGTTCCGGGCGTTCCTGCGCCGGGCGAGCTGAGCGTCAGGGCTCGGGGTGCCGGGCGATCAAGGCATCGAAGAGCGTGGGTCTGCAACGGAAGTTCGTCGCCCGCAGCCGGTCGACGGCGTCGCGCACGTAGAGAAGCCTGCGCCGCGCAGCCAAATCGATGATCCCGAGCGTGCCGGTGACGGCGCCCCCCCCTGGACCGCGCCGCACCGACGCCGGCGCGATCGTCCATCAGGATCAGGTCCGCCGAGAGAGCGGAGGCCAAGCGCAGCGCCTCGCGCTCGCCGGCATCCAGCCTCCCGAGCGACGGGTCCGACCCGGTCGGATCGGGCTCGATCGCGAGCCAGGGCGGAGGCGCCGACATCCAGCCGCGCACCAGGGCCGGCGCTTCGGGATGGCTCAACTCCCGACGCACCGTCTCGGGGATCGAGACCCCGGTCAGCAGGATCGGCAGCACCGAGATCCGACGGATCAGGACGAGGTAATGGAGCGGCCCGGTATCTGCGACGGCGCGCAACGGATCTAAAGGCCGAGGCGGTCGAGGTCGCGGCGGTCGGCGTCGAGGTCGGGCACGTCGTAGGCGACGAACACGTCGCGGGCCTTGAGGAAGGCGTCGAGCGCCGCGCGGGTGCCGAACCCGAGCAGGGCACGGAGCTCGGCCTGGGTCAGCCGGCCGGCGCGGAACTCCTCGACCGCGAAGGCCTCGAGCGCACGGCGCCCGAGGTCGCCGCCGTCGGCCGCGAGGCGGCGGGCGAGGTCGTCGGGGATGGGCACCGTCACGTTCATCCCGTGAGGCTACGCCGGGACCGCCGATCGCGCAAAGCGCCCGCGATTGCCAACCCGGGCCACGGCGCCTAACCCGGCCGACGACCGCCCCAGAAATCCGTCCGAGACCGCCGATGCCCGATCCGATCCCGACGCTGTCCGGCCTGTCCGGCATCGCGGATTCCTACGACCTGATCCTGTGCGACGTCTGGGGCGTGCTGCACGACGGCACCCGCGCCCACACGGCCGCCGGCGCGGCGCTGATCGCCTTTCGCGAGCGGCTCGGGCCGCGCCCGCGTCGGGTCGTGCTCGTCTCCAACGCACCCCGCCCCTGGGCCGGCGTGCAGCGCATCCTCGACGGCTACGGCGTGCCGCGGGGCGCCTACGACGCGATCCTCACCTCGGGCGACCTGACCCGGGCGCTGCTGGCCGAGCGGCCCGGCGCGCGGGTCCACCATCTCGGGCCCGAGCGCGACGGCCCGATCTTCGAAGGGCTCGACCTGACGCTGGTGCCGGCCGAGGCCTGCGACCTCGTGGTCAACACCGGCCTGTTCGACGACGCCACCGAGACGGCCGAGGATTACCGCGCGACGCTCGCCGCCCTGAAGGCCCGCGACGTACCGATGATCTGCGCCAACCCCGACCTCGTGGTCGAGCGCGACGGCTCGCTCATCCCCTGCGCCGGCCTGCTGGCCGAGGCCTATGCCGAGATCGGCGGGGCGGTGACCTATGCTGGCAAGCCGCACCGGCCGGTCTACGAGGCGGCTTTGGCGATGGCCGCCGGCCTCGACGACGGCGCCGCGCCCGACCCCGCCCGCGTCCTGGCGGTGGGCGACGCGATCCGCACCGACATCGCCGGCGCGCATGGCTTCGGCATCGCCAGCCTGCTCGTCGCCCGCGGGATCCATGCCGAGGAACTCGGGGTCACGGCCGCCCACCACAGCCTCGGCGACGTCGCCGGTTGGCTCTCGCGCCAGCCGGTGCGGCCCGACGCGGTGATCGAACGGCTCGCCTGGTAGCCGGCAGGTCTCGGCGATCGGCGTCGCCTAGGAATTTCGTCGGATTGCCCTTAAACGATGATCCGCGGTGCCGGCCGACCGGCGCCGACGCCGCAACCGATGGTCCGCCCGCGATGTCCGACGCCGCATCGTTCCGATCGTTCGCCCGTCGCCGCATCGGGCCCGCCGTGCCGTCCGGTGTCGCCGGAGCCGCATGCCCGTCGACCGGACGCCCTGCGCGATGACGCGCCTGGCCCAGCGCGACCCGTCGGCGTGGCGTGCGCAGGAGCGTTTCGTCGCGCGCCTCGGATCGCCGCGTCAGCTTCAGGTCTTCAACGATCGCGGCGGCATCGCGGTCAACTTCGACATCATGCGCTCGGTGATGCCCGACATCACGATCGTCGGCAGCCAGAGCGCGAGCTTTTCCCTATGGGAGACGACTTCGTCGAGCGGCTTCATCACCAAACCGAAGTTCAACGCCGAACTGGTGACGATCCGCTTCGTCACGAACGGCTGCATCACCTATCGCGATCGCTCCGGCGAAGCCCTCGGCACCCCGACGCACGCCACGCTGGTCGGATTCGAGGACCTGCATGAGGTCCGCGCCTCCGCCGGCTTCAGCGCCCTCAGCGCGTCGATCTCCGTCGAAGCCTTGGCGGCGGCCAACGAAGCTCTCACGGGCGGCAGCCGCGACGGATTGCAGCCGCTCGGCCCCGGTCGCCGAACTGACGGCCCCCGGCATGCAGGCCCTGTTCTGCACCCTACGGCAGATCTACGCGCAAAGCCCCGGCGTGCACCCACACGGCGACCTGATCATTCCCTTGATCCGCGAGATCTTCAGCTACCAGCTGCTCTCGGCCTGGCCGAAACGCGACACGCCGGTGCCGCACGCGACGCGGGACGCGCCGGCCCGGACGGTCCGCGCGGCCCTCGACTACATCGAGGCGCACCTGTCCGCCCCGCTGACGCTGGCCGACATCGCCGCCGCGGCCGGCCTCAGCGTCCGCTCGCTGCAGGACAAGTTCCGGCAGGCCGTCGGGCAGACGCCGGTCCAGTACATCATCGACAGCCGCCTGCGCAGGGTCCACCAAGATCTGCTCTCAGACAACAACGCGATGCATTCGATCGCCGAGATCGCCGTGCCCTGGGTCTTCGTCCACATGAGCGATTTCGGGCAGCGATACCGGCGGTTGTACGGCCGCGCGCCCTCCGAGACCCAGCGCGACGCCGACCGGCGGACCTGAATCCCAGGATGAGCCTCCGGTGAGACCGGCGATCCGAGCTCCACGGCCGATATGAAAAATGCGCAATAGAAGTGTAAAAATCGCGCACATTTGACACTTCTAGTTTAAAATCGGACAAACAACACATCTGATTACGGCTGCAGCGTTTCGTAGATCTGGATCCGGCCTATGCTTTCGATCGAATGCTTTTTATCGGAACCGAACGATTTTCCAGTATCGGCACACCTTCGTCGAAACGATAGTCTTCGGCGTCCGTCATGCGCGTCTTCGACATCTCCACGACACCTTCCGCCGACGCGTGCCGCGGGCTTCGCGACGTCCGCGTCGAAGCCGGTAGGCCCGATCCTCTGGAGAAAGGGACGCGGGCCGAGACGCGGGCACGCCGCCGCGCCGTGATCGCCGCCGGCCGCCCGCGCTCCGCCCCTTCCCGCCTCTCGCCGTGACGCCGATGCCGCATCGAGATCCCTGCATGACCGACACCTCACCGTCCGAGCGCACCGCTCAGACGCTGAAGCGCATCGCGACGGCCCTGCGGTGTACCGTCGACGACCTGGCGAACGGCAAGGACGACGGCCGCCCGGTCGCCGAGGCCCGGGAGCTGCTGACCCTGTGGGACGCGATCGAGGGCGACGCCGGCCGCCGGACGGTACTCGAGGTCGCCCGCGCGGTCGTGCGTGCGCAGTCGGCGCCCCCGACGCCCTAGCCCCCTCGATGGTCGCCGCGTCCTCAGGCGCGGCGGGACCCGCGACGCTCGGACCTGCCTTCGAGCCGACCCGGTATCGGCTTCGCCTGTGCCACGGCCAAGCTGCCATCTTGCGGCCCAGCCAGCCCCGGATGCTGTCGCCGACGGTCGCCGCCCGGACGAAGGCAGGACCAGAAGGGGCATCCCGATGATCGAAACCGTGAAGGCTCGCGCCGTGACGGCGCAGGACGAGCAGCGCCTGGAGCGCTCCGTCGCCGCGACCCTGCGGGTGATCGCCGCCGCCCACGCCGAGCGGACCGCCCCCCCGATCCACGCCGCCCGCCGGCGCCTCGGCGAGGTCTACGGCGCGACCCGCCTCGCCCGCCGCCTGGAGCGGGCGCCCCGCGCCTGAGCGGCGGTTGCCGGGTGGGCGCCGCGGCGTTAACCCGGTCGGCGATGCGGTATTATCTCGGCCTCGCCACCACCTTCCACGACCCTGCGCTCGCGCTGATCGGGCCCGACGGCACCGTCCTCTTCGCCGAGGGCGCCGAGCGGTTCCTGCAATACAAGCGCGCCCCGAACTGCGAGCCCGACCCGGCCACCCGCATGGTCGGGCTGCTCGCCGAATTCGTGCCGCAGGGCTCCGAGCTCGTCGTCGCCTCGACCTGGGGGCAGCAATTCACCGAGTTCCTGGAGGGGCAGGGCCGCGGCGGCGCCTTCACCCTCGACGCCTTGAGCCGGCACCCGCCGACGCTCAACCGCTCGTTCGTGCCCGAGCGCGCCGAGCGCATCTTCGTCGCCGAGATGGCGATCGCCCAGGCGCGTGCCGGCTACGGCACCCTGCTGGCGCTCGACCAGGAGACGCGGAGCCGCGGCGGCGACCCGCGGGCGCGGATCGTGCGGCAGGACCGCTTCCCCCACCACCTTACCCACGCGGCCTACGCCCTGTGGGGCAGCCCGTTCTCGGACGCGACGGCGGTGATCGTCGACGGCATGGGCGAGACCGGGGCGGCGGCGCTCTACCGGATGGAGACGGGCCGCATCGCCGAGGTGCGGCGCCACCGCGGTCGCGGCTCGGTCGGCTTCCTCTACGGGCTCGTCACGGACCTGGCCGGCTTCGACCAGCTCAAGGGCGAGGAATGGAAGATCATGGGGCTCGCGCCCTACGGCCGCACCGATCCGGGCCTCGTCGCGCAGCTCCGCCGCCTGTTCTCGGCCGAGAACGGCCGCCTGAAGTTCTCCGACGACGCCACCGTGCGCGATGTCGTCGCGACGATCCTGAGCCGCCGCCCGGCCGACCTCGGCGAGGCCGGCTGGGCCGATCTCGCCAAGAGCGGCCAGGACGTGTTTTCGGAGTTGATGGACGTCCTCGTCGCCGAGGCCTGGGTCCTGAGCCCGCACGAGAACCTGGTGATCGCGGGCGGCTGCGGCCTCAACTCGTCCTACAACGGCCGGGTGCTCGAACGTTCGGAATTTTGCCGGCTTCACGTCCCGTCCGCGCCGGGCGACGACGGCAACGCGATCGGTGCGGCTTGGCTCGCCTACGCCGCCGACAACCCGGACTGGACCGGGCCGGCGCCCGAGACCCGCCCGCTCACCCCCTACCTCGGCTCGCACGTTTCGACCGCGCCGATGGAGCGGCTGGCGGAGTGGGAGCCAAGCGCGCGACGCGTCGGCCACGCGGCGGCGACGCGGGAGGCGGCGAAGATCCTGGCGGCCGGCGGCCTCGTCGGCTGGGTCCAGGGCCGGGCCGAGTTCGGCCCGCGCTCGCTCGGCAACCGCTCGATTCTCGCCGACCCGCGGCCGGAGGGCGCCAAGGACGCACTCAACGCCAAGGTGAAGTACCGCGAGGCCTTCCGCCCCTTCGCGCCCTCGATCCTGGCCGAGGCCGGCCCCGACTGGTTCGAGGCCTACGCCGACAGCCCGTACATGGAGCGCACCCTGGTGTGGCGCGAATCCAAGCGCGACCAGGTCCCGGCGGTGGTGCACGCCGACGGCACCGGCCGGCTCCAGAGCGTGACGCCGGAGCGCAACCCGGCCTACGCCGCGCTGATCGCGGCCTTTGCCGAGATCACGAACGTCCCGATCCTGCTCAACACCAGCTTCAACGTGATGGGCAAGCCGATCCTTCACACGGCGGAAGACGCGATCCTGATGTTCTACACCACCGGCCTTGACGCCCTGGTGGTGGAGGATTGGATCGTGGTGAAATGAGCGGTTCGTAGAGGTGCCGGAGGCGCCGCCCCCCCTTCAGAACAACCCTTCGAGATCCGTCAGCACCGCCACCGGCGCCAGGTCGGCGTACTCGTCGGGCTTGGCGCCGCGGTTGATCCAGGCGCAGGCGAAGCCGAAGGCGGTGGCGCCGGCCACGTCCCAGCGGTTCGAAGAGCAGAACAGCACCGCCTCCGGGCTCACGCCGAGCGCCTCGCCGACGACGGCGTAGGCGCGCGGGTGCGTCTTGAACACCTGGGCTGCGTCGACCGAGAGCACCGTGTCGAGGTGCGGCCGGATGCCGGCGGCATCGACCGAGCGGCCGAGCATGGCCGCGTCGCCGTTGGAGAGGAGCGCGGTGGTGAGACCGCGCTCCCGCAGCCGCTCCAGCACGCCCGGCACTTCGGCGTAGGCGTCGAGGTCGCGGTAGGCGTCGAGCAACGTGTCGCGTAGGGCAGGGTCGACGCTCGCGTGGCTGGCCAGGGCGAAATCCAGCGCCCGCTCGGTGAGCTGCCAGAACGGGACGTAGCGCCCGATCAGCGACAGGTTCCAGCTGTACTCGACCTGCTTGGTCCGCCACAGCTCAGACAAACGCGCGGCGTCCGGCCCGACCGCGTCGGCGTGGCGCTGCACCGCCGAGTGCACGTCGAACAACGTGCCGTAGGCGTCGAACACCACCGCCGTGCGGCCTTCGAGCAGAGGACTTCCGAGTTTCGAAGTGGCTGACATCCGGGCCCCTACTTCTTGTCCAGCACCTCTATCGGGTTGGTGCGCTGGTTCGCGGCCGGCTCGCGGGTGAGGTTGCGGCTGCCCGATTCCTGCGGGGCCGCCTTGGCGCCCGGCGCGCCGGGGCCGCCTGTGGCGGTGCCACCGGAATTCGGCTGGGTCGGCACGGTGCCGCTGGCGAGCTCGAGGCAGGTCACCATCTCGACGTAGGACGGGTAGCCGCCGGCCTTGTACTGGTCCTCGCACTGGCGCTTGGCCGAGGGCGTGTAGTCGCCCCAGCGGCGCTCGGCCTCCTTCTTCGCGTCCCGCTCGGAGCGCAGGCAGCCGTCGACGTTGGCCTGGTCGCTGACGCCGCTGTTGGCGCGGCTCGCCGACTGGCAGGTCTTCGTGATGTCGAGGCTCGGCACCGTGTCGGCGAGCGCCCGGGTCGAGGCCGCCGGGGCGGCGAGGAGGGCGAGCGCCAGGGCCCCGGTGAGCGCGGCGCCGGCAAGGATGCGTGTCGTCATGGTCCGCTCTTGATCTCTCGGCGTGGAACGCGCCCCGAAGGTGTCAGGCACAACGCGCAGCCGGCCCGGGGGTCCCGCCGGACCAGAAATGATTCCACAGGGAGCCGCTCACGCTCCCGGATGCGCGGCCCGCAGCGCCGCGGCGAGGTCGGCGAACAGGTCGTCCGGGTCCTCGAGACCGGTGGAGAGTCGCAGCAGGTCGGGCGGGCACGGGGTGCCCGGCCCCTCGACGGAGGCGCGGTGCTCGATCAGGCTTTCGACGCCGCCGAGCGAGGTCGCCCGCTTCCACAGGCGCACCTGCGCGGCGGTGGCGATCGCCGCCGCCTCGCCCCCGGCGACCCGGATCGACAGCATCGCCCCGAACCCCTGCTCCATCTGCCGCGCGGCGACCGCGTGGCCCGGGTCGTCGGGCAGGCCCGGATACAGCACCCGCTCGACGTGCGGGTGCTGGGCGAAGCGGGCAGCGAGGTCGAGGGCGCCGGCGGATTGCGCGGCGGCACGCAAGGGAAAAGTGCGCAGGCTCCGCATCAGGAGGTAGGCCTCGAACGGCCCGAGGATCGCGCCGCCGCCGGCGCGGATCGAACCGATCCGGGTCCAGGCGGCGTCCTGCGCGGCGGTGGCTAGGACGCCGGCGACGACGTCGGAATGGCCGTTCAGGATCTTGGTGCCGGAATGCATGACGAGGTCGGCGCCGAGGCGCAGCGGCCGGGTGTGGAACGGCGAGGCGACGGTGGAGTCGACCGCGAGCCGCGCACCCGCCGCATGCGCGATCTCGGCCGCGGCGGCGATGTCGGTCACCGTCCAGAGCGGGTTGCCGGGGGTCTCGATCCAGACGAGCTTCGTCCGCCCCGGCCGCATCGCCCGCCGCAGGGCGTCGAGGTCGTCCATGGCAACGAAGTCGAGGTCGAGCCGCCGCCGCGGCGCCTCCTCACGCAGCCAGCGCTTCAGCGCCCAGTACATCACCGCCGGCGCGACCACGTGGTCGCCGGGCTCCAGCGCGCCGAACACCGCGGTCGCCGCCGCCATGCCGGAGCCGAACAGCATCGCGGCCGGCGCCTCCTCCAGCATCGCCAGCACGGCCTCCGCCTCGCGCACGGTCGCGTTGTCGGGCCGCGCGTAGGAGAAGCCGGAGGAATAGCCGTTGTCGGGGTCGCGGATGAAGGTGGTCGACACGTGCAGCGGCGCCACCACCGCGCGGGTCACCGGGTCGACGTGCCCCATCGCCTGCGCGGCGAGCGTGCGCTTCGACCAGGTGGGGGGCTGCGGAGCGTCCGGTTCGGGCTGGGTGTCGACGGGCAGGGTCATGGCGGCGTCCGATAGCGCATCGCGCCGCCAGCGTCATCGCTGGCGTGTCCGCGCGCCTCCACGTCCCGGGATACGGCAGATGTTTCGACGCGAAGCCTTATGCGAGGTTGTCACCGTCATTCCGGGTCGCCGAGGGCGTGCCCGGAATCCAGAACCGCAGGTCGTGCTTCAGCTGAAGCCGTCGGCGGCACTGAATCCCGGGCTTTGCTGCGCAGCCCCGGGATGACGGCGAGGGGTCGGGCCGATCGGAGTTGCCATCTCCCGCGACCGCGCGTTCTGGGTGTGGCGGCCGCGCGTCCTAGCGTCGGGGCATCACGCCTGACACGATCCACACCGACATCGCGATCCGAATCCGCAACGAGGTCCCCGTATGCCGCCCATCCAAGCCACCCCGATGCAGGTCCCGACGCGGCCGACCCTGCCCTGGCGGCTGCGGCTGCCCGCCGCGATCCTGCCGGTGGGGGCGACCTCGCTGATCGGCGGGCTGGCGACCGGGTCCGAGATCGGGGGATGGTATGCGGGCCTCGTCAAGCCGTCCTTCAACCCGCCGAACGCTGCCTTCCCGATCGCCTGGACGATTCTCGACGTGATGATGGTGGTCTCGCTCTGGCGCCTGCTGGGCGCACGACCGGCCACCGGGCCGGCGCAAGGGGGCTGGCGGCTGGCGCTCGTGGCGTTCGGCGTGCAGCTCGCGCTCAACGCCGCCTGGACGCCGGTGTTCTTCACGCGTTACGCCCTCGGAGCCGGTCTCGTGGTGGTGCTAGCCCTCCTCGTGATGGTGCTGTGGACGATCAAGCTGAGCTGGCGCGTCGACCGGATCGCGGCGTGGCTGCTGGTGCCCTACGCCGCGTGGGTCGCCTTCGCGAGCCTGCTCAACGCGGCGATCTGGCGGCTGAACTGACCGGGACTCGCTGCGGGGGCTCCCGGAAAACACGCTGATCCCGCCCCCGTCTGGCTCCCCT
>NZ_VRVF01000112.1:0-10112 GCF_008040045.1 Methylobacterium sp. WL8
TCGAACACGTGGTGCAACGCCACCGTCAGCTCGACCACCCCGAGCCCGGACCCGAGATGCCCGCCCGTCACCGACACGGTCTCGATCATCTCAGACCGAACCGCCTCCGCAACCGCCGGAAGGTCGCTCTCCGGCAACAGACGCAACGCAGACGTCTCAGACAAACCGTCCAAAATCGAGGGGGATGTTTCTTGACGTGTCAATGAACCACTCGCTCGCTATGACTTCCGGCCCGAAGGGCATCCGTGGCAGGCCGCGTCGATCCGAGGCGGCCGATGCGCGGTCCGCCTCCCGTATGACGACGGGGTCGTTCCGGCCGGTTTCGCCGTCGCCCGCTCGCGGGAACGTTGGTACGGCCGCTGTCATGATAGTGCCAATTACGGACCTTGTGGGATCCGATCAATGTTTCATCCCTGGATTTTCCCACTTTCGTGCCCTCGCTGCCACATGAGGCCCGCGTTGCTCCGTGCTGTGCTGTCCGGATTCCTATCGATTCTCGCCTTCGTCTTCAGCGCGCGCGCGGAAGCCGAGCCGCGCCCGGTCGACGACGTGTTCACGTTCGCGTGTGCCTTTCTCGGCGACTGCCCGGTTCGCACCGTGCCGGGCGCCCCCGACCGCGACGTCCGCCCATTCGAGGGCACGCTCGGTCGCCCCTGCACCTGGCGCGAGCACCCGACGCCGTCGGGGCCGCGCAGGGTTCGCGCGTGCTCTTGAGCCGCGGACGAATCGCCCTCGTCGCCCTAATCCTCGGCCTCGGTCCGGTTCGCGCCGCGGAACGCTGCCCGGCCTTGTTCGTCGACAACCGCCCCCCTGAACTGACGAATCCGAAGCTCGCCGCCAAGACGCTGCCCCTCTGCTTCGACGCCTATGCGGTGCTGCATTCCGGGGTGGCGCGCGCGCCGCTCTACGCCGCCGAACGGCTGACCCGGGCGAGCGTCTCGGACGCGCGGCGGGTCGAGCGGATCGACGCCTTCCACGACGAGGACCGCGTCCCGGCCGACGAGCGCGCGCGGCTCGACGACTACGTCCGCAGCGGGTTCGACCGGGGCCATCTCGCGCCGGCCGGCGACATGCCGACCGGCGCGGCGCAGGCACAATCTTTCAGCCTGGCCAACGTCGTCCCGCAGAACCGCGCCCTGAACCGAAGCCTCTGGGCGGCGATCGAGGAGAGCACGCGCCGGCTCGCGACCCGGCGCGGGCAGCTCTTCGTCGTGACCGGGCCGGTCTATGCGGGCGACGCGCTCTCCTCGATCAACGGCCGCGTGCTGGTGCCGAGCCAGATGTTCAAGGCGATCTACGATCCGGGCGCGGGGGAGGGCGGCGCCTACCTTGCGCCCAACGATGCGGGTGGGACCTGGCAGGCGATCTCCCTCGATGCCTTGCGCGGCGTCGCCGGGATCGACGCGTTCCCGTCGCTGTCGCCGAGCCAGAAGGCCTCGGCGATGACGCTGCCGGAGCCGCGCGCCTATTCCCGCGACGACGTCGCCGACCACCGCCCCCAGGGTCGGGAGCAGACTTGGCGCGCTTGGCTCGGCCACGAGGCCGCGCGCGCCCTGCACCGCGCCCTGCGCCAGCTGCTCCGCGCGATCTTCTGAGGATCCTTTGCGATGACGAAGCCCAAGGATGGCGAGCCCGCCTTCGAGCCCTTTGCGGATGCGGCGGCGGTGAGGATCGTCGGCGCACTGGCGTTCGAGAACGGCCCCGACACGATCGCGCTGCACGGCTCCCTCGACATCACGCGGGACAAGGTCGGCCTGGCGCAGGCGCGCGCGCTGAAGGCCACGATCGACGCCGTGGTCGCCGCGCTCGAGGCGGCGGATTTGCCGGCCGAGGTCGCCGAATCGACGACCGCGCCGACGGTGGTGAAGAACCCCTTCGCCTGACGGCGCGGCTTTCAGGCGATGCGCACGCTGGTCAGGGCCTCCGCGGCGCGCCGGACTTCGCCGGCGATCAGCTCCTCGCTTGCGCCATCGATCGGCATGTCGGCCAGGAGCACGGCGACGTCGCGCTTAACGTCCTCGCGCACCTCCGGGTCCTCCTCGGACAGGCGCCCGATCAGCACGCCCATCACGATCTCCATCGCCAGCATCTTCGCGTAGAGGCGCGAGACGGCGTCGAGCGGCTCGTCGTCGGTTTCGGACATAGGGTTCCTGCTTGATCCGGGCCGCTGGCGACCGCGCGTCCCGCGTGATCGGCCGAAGCGAGGCCGGCGCGCAAGTCCGACGTGACCGAAGCGTGGACACGGACGGATGAAGCGCGGGCGCTACGGTGCCTGCGTCGCAGCGACCAATGCAGGCGGTTCGGGTTTCGCCTGGGCGCCGGGCGCCTTGCGAGACACGTAGTAGATGTCGATCGCCCGCCAGAACGCGCCTTGCTCGTCGGAGGTGCGGCGGGCGAGCGCCGTGTCGAGGAGGGACATCGCCTCGCGGGCGGGGGCGTTGGCCTCGACTTCCCGCAGAAGGCTGGCGAAGGTCAGCATGGCGGCGCCTTTCCCGGGGGACGACCCATCTTCAACGCTCAAGCTGCCGCTTCGATCCGGCGTGACGGTCGCGCGGCTCGGTCGCGCGAACGAACGGCTTCGTTCTTGCCTCGCGGATGGGCCGGCCTACGATGCGGCCGGTGCGCCGCGCCGCGGCGATCCATGCGAAGGGGTGTCGATGCTTCCTGTCAGATCCAGCCGGTGCGCCGCGCTCGCGGCCCTTCTCCTCGCGAGCCTGTCGCTGCCCGGGGCGGCGATCGGGCGCGAGATGTCCGACGCGGCGGTGGAGGCCAAGGTCGGCAAGCCGAACGTGGTGATCCTCGCCACCGGCGGCACCATCGCCGGCGCCGGCGCGGACGCGGCCAACAGCGCGACGTATCAGGCGGCCAAGGTCGGGGTCGACAAGCTGATCGCGGCGGTGCCGCAGATGTCGGCCATCGCCAACGTCCGCGGCGAGCAGGTCTTCCAGATCGCTTCCGAGAGCTTCACCGACGCGCAGCTCGTGCAGCTGGCCAAACGCGTGTCGCAGCTGGTCAAGCAGAGCGACGTCGACGGCGTGGTCATCACCCACGGCACCGACACGCTCGAGGAGACCTCGCTGTTCCTCAACCTCGTGGTGAAGACCGACAAGCCGATCGTCGTGGTCGGCTCGATGCGCCCCTCCACCGCCATCTCCGCCGACGGCGCGCTCAACCTGCTCGATGCGGTCGCGGTGGCCGGCAGCAAGGAGGCGGTCGGCAAGGGCGTCATGGTGACGATGAACGACCAGATCCAGTCCGGCCGCGACGCCACCAAGCGCACCAACATCGTTCCGAGCGCGTTCTTCAGCCAGTGGGGCTCGCTCGGCATGGTGGTCGAGGGCAAGACCTACTTCTTCCGCAGCCTCGACAAGCGCCACGGCACCAGCTCCGAGTTCGACATCGACACGATCGACGCGGTGCCGCTGGTCGCCATCGTCTACGGCTCGGGCAACATGTTCCCCGGCGCCTACAAGGCCGCGGTCGACGCCGGCGCCAAGGCGATCGTCAACGCGGGCACCGGCAACGGCTCGGTGCCGGGCTACCTCGTGGACACGCTGAAGGACATCCGCGCGAAGGGCACGCTGATCATCCGCTCCTCGCGCGTGCCCGACGGGTTCGTCCTGCGCAACGCCGAGCAGCCGGACGACACCTACGATTGGGTCGTCGCCCACGACCTGAACCCGCAGAAGGCCAAGATCCTCGCGGCGGTGGCGCTGACCAAGACCAGCGACACCAAGGAGCTGCAGCGGATCTTCTGGCAGTATTGAGCCCGAAGCCCCCGACCGGTCCCGCCATCTTGTGGTCAGGTCGGGGGCGTAGGGATCTGCACCTTCGCCGGCCGGCCCAAAGTCGGCAGCGCACAGGACGGCCCCGGAGCGTTTCGCATCCGGGCCGTTGAGAGGACTTGCGATGACAGAGATCCATCCGGTGGTCGCGGCCGTGACGGCGCGCGTGGTCGAGCGCTCGCGCGATTCCCGGGCCGCCTACCTCGACCTGATCCGGCGCGAGCGCGAATCCGGCGTGCATCGGCCAACGCTCGCTTGCGGCAACCTCGCCCACGGCTTCGCGGCGTCGGGCGAGGACAAGGCCGCGATCCGCTCGGGCCGAGCGATGAACATCGGCATCGTCACCGCCTACAACGACATGCTGTCGGCGCATCAGCCCTATGGACGCTACCCCGAGCAGATCAAGCTGTTCGCCCGCGAGGTCGGCGCGACGGCGCAGGTCGCGGGCGGCACGCCGGCCATGTGCGACGGCGTCACGCAAGGCCAGCGCGGCATGGAGCTGTCGCTGTTCTCGCGCGACACGATCGCGTTGTCGGCCGCGGTGGCGCTGAGCCACGGCATGTTCGACGGCGCCGCGCTCCTCGGCATCTGCGACAAGATCGTGCCGGGCCTGATCATCGGCGCGCTGCGCTTCGGCCACCTGCCGACGATCCTGATTCCGGCAGGCCCCATGCCGACCGGTATCGCCAACAAGGAGAAGCAGCGCGTCCGCCAGCTCTATGCCGAGGGAAAGGTCGGCCGCGAGGAGCTGCTGGAATCCGAATCCGCCTCCTATCACGGCGCCGGCACCTGCACGTTCTACGGCACCGCCAACTCCAACCAGATGATGATGGACGTGATGGGCCTGCACATGCCGGGCGCCTCGTTCATCAACCCGGGCACCAAGCTGCGCCAGGCGGTCACGCGCGCTGCGATCCACCGCCTGTCGGAGATCGGCGCATCGGGCAACGATTACCGACCGCTCGGGCGCTGCATCGACGAGAAGGCGATCGTCAACGCGGTGGTGGGGCTGCTCGCCACCGGCGGCTCGACCAACCACGCGATCCACCTGCCGGCGATGGCGCGCGCCGCCGGCATCGTCCTCGACTGGGAGGATTTCGACCGGCTCTCGGCCGTGGTGCCGCTGATCGCCCGCGTCTACCCGAACGGCTCGGGCGACGTGAACCACTTCCACGCGGCCGGCGGCATGAGCTTCGTCATGGCGAGCCTGATCGATGCCGGGCTGCTGCACGACGACATCCTCACCGTGTCCGGCGCGCGCCTGCGCGACCACGCCCGCGACCCGAAGCTCTCGGGGGACGACCTCACGTTCGAGGATGCGGTGCCCGAGAGCCTGGACGACACGATGCTGCGCAAGCCCGCCGCGCCGTTCCAGGCGGACGGCGGGATGCGGCTGGTCAAGGGCAACCTCGGCCGTGCCACCTTCAAGACCAGCGCGGTCGAGGAGCATCGCCGCACGATCGAGGCACCGGCCCGCGTCTTCGACCACCAGGACGACGTGCTGAAGGCGTTCAAGGCGGGCGAGCTCGAGCGCGACGTGGTCGTGGTGGTGCGCTTCCAGGGTCCCCGCGCCAACGGGATGCCGGAGCTGCACAAGCTCACACCGCAGCTCGGCGTCCTCCAGGATCGCGGCCACAAGGTCGCCCTCATCACCGACGGACGGATGTCGGGCGCTTCAGGTAAGGTGCCGGCGGCGATCCACCTCAGCCCCGAGGCGCTGGGCGGCGGCCTGATCGCTAAGATCCGCGACGGCGACATCGTGCGCCTCAGCGCGGAAGAGGGCCTGCTGCAGGTGCTCGTCGACGACGCCGAACTCGCCGCCCGCGACGGCGCCGTGGCACCGCCGCCGGCCACCGGCACCGGGCGCGAGCTGTTCGCCTTCATGCGCCACGGCGCGGACGGAGCCGAGCAGGGCGCCTCGGCGATGCTCGCCGCCGCCGGCCTTTGAGATCAACGGACAAGGAACGCACCATGACCGGCATCGACGCGCTGATGCGCTCCGTCCCCGTGATCCCCGTCCTCGTGATCGAGGAGGTCGAGCACGCCGAGCCGATCGCCCGCGCCCTGGTCGAGGGCGGGCTTACAGCGCTCGAAGTCACCCTGCGCACGCCGGCGGCGTTGGACGTGATCCGCGCGATGTCGCGGGTGGAGGGCGCGGTGGTGGGCGCCGGAACAGTGCTCAACGAGCGCGACCTCGACGCGGCGATCGAGGCTGGCGCGACCTTCATCGTCAGCCCGGGCCTCACCGCGCCGCTCACCGAGGCGGCGCTGAAGCGCGGCATCCCCTACCTACCGGGGGTCTCGAACGCCGCCGACATCATGCGCGGCCTCGACCACGGGCTCGACCGGTTCAAGTTCTTTCCGGCGGAGGCTTCGGGCGGGATCAAGGCGCTGAAGGCGCTGGCCGCCCCGTTCGGCCAGGTCCGGTTCTGCCCGACCGGCGGCATCTCGGAGGCGACGGCGCCGGAATGGCTGGCGCTCGGTGCGGTGCTCTGCGTCGGCGGAAGCTGGGTGGTGAAGCCCGGTGCGCCGGACGTGGACGCAATCCGGAAGTGCGCCCTCGTGGCGACGGGGCTGCGCGGCTAAAGCATTTTCGAGCGAGGTGGACGCCGGCTCGCGTGAAGAAAATGCGACCACGCAATAGATCATGCAACATGCTCTAAACGCGCGGAAACGCCCGCCCCGGTCTCCCAGAGCGGGCGCGATCTCAGCTGCGATCGAAGTCTATCAGCAATCGTTGCTGGCGGCCTGCGCGGCGGTCGGCTTGCCCTTGTCCTGCGCGTTCACGTCGGCGGGCGAGGTGGCGGTCGCGGCGGAGCCTGCCTTGTTCATCGCGCCGACCGTGCCGGGGGACTCGCCCTTGGCGCCGGGGCTGGTGTTGGCGGTGGCGCTCGGATCGACCGTCGAGGACTTGCTGGCGTCCTTGTTCGGCGTGACCGTGGTCCCGGTCGAGCAGGGCGCCGCGAAGGCTGCCGACGACATCAGGACGAGGGCGGCGGCGCTGGCGAAAGTCGTGATCTTGGTCATGCGTTTCTCCGCAGTTTCTTGATAGCGGGGTACAAACGTCACAACTGCGTGAGGGTTCCTTTCTTATTCCCGATCGGCAATTGCGATTGGTGATTCGTCCCGTCTCGCCCTTCGATCATTGAAAAGCCGGCTCGACATGCGAGCCTTCGTTGCGGCGGATGCTCTATTCGGCCGGCGCGACGGCGCGAAGCTCGCGCGGGCTGAACAATCCGTCACCCGTCGCCTGCATGTCGACCCGGCGCTCGTGGTACGCATGCAGCGTCGAGCGATGCCCGATCGAGACGATCGTGGTCCCGGGCAGCCTCTCGCGCAGCATGCGATAGATGCCGGCCTCGCTCGCCTCGTCCAGCGCGGCGGTCGACTCGTCGAGGAAGAGCCATTCGGGCTTGGCCAGCACCGCGCGGGCGATGGCCAAGCGCTGCTGCTCGCCACCGGACAGGCGCTGGTCCCAGGCGTCGACCTCGTCGAGGCGGTCGGCCAGCGCCGGCAGCTGCGCCGCGACGAGGGCCTCGCGGATCGCGGCGTCCGGAAACTGGTCCGTGGTGTTCGGGTAGCACACGGCGCCGCGCAGGGTTCCGAGCGGGATGTAGGGGCGCTGCGGCAGCACCAGGGCCGACTGCCCGGCCGGGACGTCGATCCGGCCCTTGCCGAACGGCCAGATGCCGGCGATCGCGCGGAACAGGGTCGACTTGCCCGAGCCGGACGGGCCGGTGAGCAGGGTCGCCGCGCCCTTGGTCAGGGACAGGCCGTCGGCTGTGACGATGGTCCTCCCGTCGGGCAGGGCGAGGGTCAGCCCCGTGGCGGTCACGTCGGCCTTGCTGGCGTTGCCGTGGCCGAGCCCGTCGGTCGCCGCGGAATACGCCTCGGCCAGCGTCATGGCGCGCTTGAACGACCCGAGACGGTTGGTGTTGGCCTTGTAGGCCGCGATCGTGACGTAGGAGTTGATGAAGAACGACAGCGACGACTGCACGCTCGAGAAGGCGTCGCCGGTCTGCTGGAACTGCCCGAGGGTGATCTTCTTCAGGAAGTAGCTCGGCGCCGCGAGGATGTAGGGGAACACCACGCTGATCTGACTGTAGGACAGCGTGAAGCTGCCGAGCTTGATCCGCCGGTAGATGATGCCGAGGTAGTTGTCGATGATCTCGTGGAAGAGGCTCTTCAGCCTGACGTTCTCGGCGCGCTCGCCGCGCAGCAGCGCGATCTGCTCGGAATAGATCCGCGACCGGGCCAGCGAGAAGCGGAAGTCGGCCTCGACCTTCTCCTGCCGGAAGTCGAGACCGATCAGCGGCCGCCCGATCACATGCGTCAGCCAGGTGCCGACCAGGGCGTAGCCGACCACGAGCCAGACGAGGAAGCCTGGCACGACGGTGTCGGTGAACGGCAGCACGAAGTCGCGCGACAGCCCCCACAGGATGACCATGAACGAGACTAGGGTCGCAGCCTGCGACAGCAGGCGGATCGAGAGCGTCGTCGTCTGCGAGATGAACAGGTTGACGTCGCTCTGGATGCGCTGATCCGGGTTGTCGGCGTGCTCGCCGGTGAAGGGGATGCGGTAATGCGTGCCGCCGTCGAGCCAGCGCTCGTAGAAGCTTCGGGTCAGCCAGGTGCGCCAGCGCAGGTGGAGCGACGCGTCGACGAAGGTGTCGAACATGCCGACCACGACCCAGACCGTGGCCAGCGGCGCGAAGATCCAGACGAGCTGGTACCAGAACGCGTCGGCGTTGTACTCCTGCAGGGCATTGAACAGGTCTCGGAACCAGAAGTTCAGGCGCAGCTGCAGCGCCACCTGCGCGAAGGTGATGAAGATCGACAGCGCCACCAGCCGCTGCCCGACCTTGCCCTCGGTGTTGCCGAAGAACCGGAACGGGCCGATCTCCGCGGTCGGCGCTTCGCGGCTGGCGAAGTAGGGGTCGGCGATCAGGGTGATCGCGCGGATCGGCTTGAGGTAGGAGATCGCGAGGACGAGGCCGCCGAACACGACGGCACCGGTGGCCGCGAAGGCCGGCGGCAGCAGGGCGGCCAGCGTCGGCGGCAGCAGGCTCATCGCCGCCAGGGTCTTGCCGCCGGCCAGCACGAGGTAGCCGATCCCGTAGACCGCGACGAAGACCTTCAGGTAGGCGGAGAGGTTGGCCGAGGCGAGCAGGATGCCGGCCATCGCGAAGCCCGCGAGCGACACGTAGAGCGGCGGGGAGGGCACGCCGGGCGCCGCCAGCAGCACGAGGGCGGCAAGCGCCGTGAGCACGGCCTGCAAGCCGAGCCCGCTTCGAAGTGCGGCCACGCGCGTCTCCCGGTGATCTTGGTGGTCGGCTCCGTTGTCGGAGCCCTCCCGGCGGCAGTGAAGGCGGGTCGTGGCGAGATCGTGGCACCAAGAGGCGCGCGACGCTCAACCGCGCGTGAACGGGCGGCCTACCAGTTCCAATCCTCGAAGCCGGGCTCGCGGCAGCGATAGCCGATCGGGCATTGCGGGTTGTCGCGAGTAGGCACGAGGCGGAGCTCGGCGATCTCGGACAGGTCGCAGAAGCTGCGGTCGCGCACGACGCGCTCGGGCTGTCCGGCGCCGACCGCGATCGTCACGTCGCCGCCGCGCTTCACCAGCGCCATCGCGTCGGCGCAGGCGATCCGCGGCGTCGCCTGCCGCGTCTGCGCCGCAGCCGGCCCGACGGCGAGGGCGATCACAAGGGCCGTGGCGAAGCATCTCATCGCGGGGGATCGGGTGCCTCGGGGGAGCGATCCCAAACGGATCGGCTGCCGAACATGGCAGTGAATCGGCAGGCCCGCCATGGCACGAATGCAACGTCGGAAGTGTTACGTCGAAGACCCACAGGCAATCCGTCGCCGCCACGCCGCCGTATTCGCGCGGTTTAGGGATTTCCCGAGACGGAAGACCGGTTAACATTTCGTCGCCCGCGATGCGTATTTGGCGCATCCCGCGGCGTTCGCGCCAAGGTTCTAGGAGCGGATGGTCCTGGCGACCGGTGCCCGGACCCGACGTGCGGGGCGGCGACTTGGCGGCGACTTGGCGCCGACACGGCGTCGGTCGAGGGTCGCGAGGGGTGTCGGCGTCCGGTGCGCACGGTCCGCTGAGGGGAGGACGGGATGGCCATGGCGGTGGGGCTCGACGCGGGCCCGGCGGAGCAGGGCGGCGGACAGGTTCGTGCCGTGTCGAAGCGCTGGATCGCGCTGTTCGTTGCGCTCGCCGCCGGCTGGGGCATCCTATTCGGCTACAGCCTCACGTTCCTCAACGAGGACATGCCGTTCCGACCCGCCGCCGCAGCCCTGCCCGAGCCCCCCGCCTTCGGC
>NZ_VRVF01000113.1:0-9418 GCF_008040045.1 Methylobacterium sp. WL8
GAAGGGGGCCAAGCGGAAGGGGGCCGGGCGGAAGGGTCTTGGCTTGGCGGATGCCGGGCGCGGTCCAGGCGGACTCGACCCGGAACAGGCCGGCCGCGACGTCGACGTCGCCGTAGCCGGCGCGCATCGCCCCCAGGGTCGCGCCGAGGATCGCGGCGGCGGCGGCGATCGCCTCGCTGCGGCCGGAGGCGTCGCGCAGGGCGTCGCCGAGCGCGATCAGCGCGCGGTGCCGCGCCTCGGTGGTGCGCTCCAGGGTGATGTCCTCGATCATCGCCGTGATCTGCAGCCGGTCGCCGAGCGCCTGCGACACGAGGTTGACCCGGCCCCAGATGATGCGGCCGTCGGCGCGGCGGTAGCGCTTCTCCAGGGTCTCGCGCATGACCTCGCCGGCGGCGAGGCGGCGGTGCAGCGCGTCGCGCTCGGTCGCGTCCTCCGGCGGGGTCCAGCGGGCGACCGACCGGCCGACGATGGCGGCGGCCGGCGCGCCCCAGATGGCGCAGAGCTTCGCGTTGACGCTCAGCGCCTCCAGGGTGTGCGGGTCGATCTGGACGATGCCGACGTTGGCGCCCTCGAAGATCGCGCGGAAGTCGGCGGCGACCCGGTTGCGCTCGGTCAGGTCGAGCATCGCGCCGACCATGCGCAGGGGCGTGCCGTCCGGCGCACGGATCACGTAGCCGCGGTCGAGCACCTCGGCGTGGCGGCCGTCGGCGCGCAGGAAGCGGTATTCGAGGCTCCAGGCGTCGCCCCCGCCGCGGATCGCGGCGACGAGCGCCGCCTCGACCCGGTCGCGGTCGGCCGGGTGGACCTGCGCCAGCCACCACGCCCCCGTGGCGGCCGCGCCCGCGGGGTCCCAGCCGTAGGCGGTCTGCAGCGCCTCGTTCCAGGTGACGGCGTCGGCGACGAGGTCCCAGTCGCGGATCGCGTCGCTGGTCGCGCGGGCGATCAGGCGGTAGCGCTCGCGCACCGCCTCCGAGGCGAGGGCGGCGGCCTTGCGCGCCGTCACGTCCCGGACGCTGCCGACGATCCGGTTGGCGCGGCCGCCCGCGAGCACCGGACGGCCGCAGATCGCGACCCAGCGCGCCGCGCCGTCGTCCCGCGCCAGGCGGTAGTCGCCGCCGAAGCGCCCGTCGCCGGCGGGGTCGAGGGAGGCGCGCAGGTCGGCCGCCGCCCGCGCCCGGTCGTCCGCGTGGATCGTGCGCAGGAAGCTCCGGGCGAGGCTCGCCGGCTGCGCCGCGCCGATCCCAAGCAGCCGGCGGGCGGCGACGTCGCAATCGAGGTGGTCGGCCACCGGGTCGTAGTCCCAGATCCCGATCCCGGTCGCCTCGACGGCGAGCCGCATCAGCAGGGCGCTCTCGCCGAGGCGAACGGTGGTGGAGGCGCTGGCCTCCAACGCCTGGCGCTGCCGGGCGAGGCGCGCCTCGCGCCGGTCGAGGGCGGCGCGGGCCTCCAGCAGGCCGACCGTGCGGCGCCCGAGCGCGTGCAAGCCCGCCTCCTGCCCCGGGGTGAGGCCGGCGCGCGGGGCGTCGTCGAGCACGCAGAGCGTCCCGAGCGGCACGCCCGCGCGCGATTCGAGGCGGAGCGCCGCGAGGAAGCGGAACGGGCGGGGGCCGGCGCCTCCGAGGTCGGACAGGATGCCGGATTCGCCTTGCTCGACGTGCTCCTGGCAGAGCCCGCCCCGTTCGATCAGGCGCGCCGGGGCCCGGCCGCCGGGCGCGGCGATCCCGAGCTGCGCCGCCACCTGCAGGCCCGCGCCGTCGGCGAGGGCGAGGAACGCGGCCGGCGCGCCGAGCAGTTCGCGCGCGAGCAGCACGGTGTCGTCGAACCCGGTCTCGGCCGGCGGCGCGGCGGCGTGGGCCGACACCAGCGCGACCCGGTCCGGGCGGGCGTCACCGGGCGGCATCGCGCCTCGCTGCGATCCCGTCGCGGCCGGGCTGGGCCGCGCGCTCCGAAGGTCCTGCGACGGCGTGGCCCGCGCCGAGGACGGTGTCGTAGTGGCGGTGGACGGCGCCGTGGCACTCGCAGGCGGCGTCCACCATCGCGGCCCGGTCGAGGACGGTGATGCGGCCGCGCCCGACGCGGAGCAGACCTTGCGCCTGCAGGGTGCTGAGGATGCGGGTGAGATAGGTGCGCTGGACCCCGAGCATCGCCGCGAGCTGCTCGTGGGTCACGGGCAGCACGTCGCCCGCGATCCGGTCCTGGAGGGTCAGCAGCCAGCGCAGGCAGCGCGCCTCGATCGGGTGCAGGGCGTTGCAGGCCACCGATTGCAGCACCTGCGCGAGCAGGCAGTCCGAGTAGCGGGTGAACAGGGCGCGCAGGGTGGCCGAGCGGCGCTTGGCCTCCTGCAGGTGCGCCGCGTCGAGGCGCAGGGCCGGCCCGCCGATCTGCACCACGGCGCTGGTGGAGGCGGGCACCCGGCCGTCGCTGACCACGCCGCCGACGGCGCCCTCGCAACCGATCGTGGCGGTCTCGGCGCTGCGGCCGTCCTGCATCGCGATCAGCAGGGTCACCACCGTCTGCCGGCAGGGGAAGGTGATCGCGCCGACCTCGGTGCCGGCGGCGAAGATCACGTCGCCCTTGGCGTAGGTGGTCGGTTCGAGATGCGGCGCCAGCAGGGCGCGGTCGGCGTCCTGCAGGTCCTGGAGCAGGCGATTTCCGTCGAACGGGGAAGAGGACGCGGCCGGCATGCGATTCGACGGTAGGAGTTGGAACGTCACAACCTACAGGACATGCGACGGTCCGGTCCGTCCATTAGTTGACAGAACATGCACGAATTCGATGATTTTTCAGCGTCGGCGCGCGGGTTTTCCGCCGCGCACGCGCCGCGGACCCGGCGACCCGTCCGCGCAAGCGCGGACGGGAGGACTACTTGCCGGTGCAGAGGCCCTGCTGGGCGAGGCGCCCGTGCTCGCGCGGGTCGCAATCGGTCGAGAGGAACGAGGCCCACTCGGCCGGCGTACCGTAGAAGGCGTTGCGGTCGACGTCGCCGCGCACCCCCGGCACGCGGCCGGTCGAGGTGAACTGCCACAGCATCCACTTGCGGTTGGCGAAGCGCTGCTCGGGCTCGGCGGCGGTCGAGCGCAGCCAGTGCGGATAGTCGGGCAGCTCGCCCTCGAGCACGTCCTTGTGGAAGGTGATGTCGGTGTAGATGATCGGCCGCTTGCCGGTGTACCGCTCCATCTCCTCGAGCATGTACGTCGTCATCGCCAGGGCCTGCGCCTTGGGCAGCTTCTTGGGGCAGGTCTGCGAGTGGCCGTTCCACTCCACGTCCAGCACCGGGGGCAGGGCGGTCGGATCGTTGGGGACGTTCTTCTTGAACCAGTCCATCTGCTCCTTGGCCGAGCGGCACCAGAACACGAAGTGGTAGGCCCCGCGGGGCACGCCCGCCTGGCCGGCCGCGTCCCAGTTGGCGCGGAAGCGGTCGTCGACGTGGTCGCCGCCCTCCGTCGCCTTGATGAAGGCGAACTGGGTGCCGGCGGCGCGGACCGAGGCCCAGTCGACGTTGCCCTGCCACTTCGAGATGTCGATGCCCTGGATCGGATGGCTCTTGGCCCGCGCGACGCCCGGATGGGGCTTCGCGTCGCCGTTCGTCGGGTAGAAGTCGTTGTTGGCCGCGCACGCCGCGAGGCTCGCCAGCAGCGTCGCCGCGAGGATGCGTTTGGCGAAGGTGGACTTGGCGAGGGCGCGCAGGCCGGCCGAGGTCGGAGCGAGATCCACGGGTCGAGCATTCCTCAGCGACATCGATGCCCGGCCCGCCATCTGGTGAAGCGCCACAACAGAGGTATTCGATGACCCCGGGGCGGTTAACAGACTTTTGCCGTCAATGCGGCGGAATTCCGGAACCCGTGTCGGCCGAGACACATGACCGCGTGGACGGCGTCCGCGCGCCGCGCGCCGGTTCGGTTAAGTCACGCCGCCGCCTCGCTTCTTCGGAGGGCTCGGGTTGGGTAAGGTTCTGTTCACCATAGGATACGAAGGCCTCGACCCGGAGCGCCTGACCGGGGCGCTGCGCGACGCCGGATGCGGCCTGCTCGCGGACGTGCGGGCGGTGGCCAACTCGCGCAAGCGCGGGTTCTCGAAGGGCGCGCTCAAGGCCGGGATCGAGGAGGCGGGCCTCGCCTACGCCCACCTGCGCAGCCTCGGCACGCCGAAGGCCGGCCGCGAGGCCGCCCGCGCCCACGACGCGACGCTCATGCGCCAAATCTACTGCGAGGCGGTGCTCGACACCGCCGACGGCGGGCTGGCGTTGGACGAGCTCGCCCGGATGGCCGAGGCCGCGCCGACCTGCCTGCTCTGCTTCGAGCGCGACCCGGAGCGTTGCCACCGGCGCGTGCTCGCCGAACGCCTGGAAGACCGCGGCTTCACCACCGTCGACCTGTTCGGGTGACCGGCCTCGAACCCCACGACGAAGCCCGTCCGGACGGCCGGAGGCCGTCCGCAAGCGCGAACGCGCGCCGCCGCCCGTGCGGCGGACGCCTTCGACCCCGGTCGAAGGCAACGACCGTCACGCGTCGGGCCGGCCTTCGCTGAAGCGCCGGAACGCCTCCAGGGTCTCGCCGCTGACGTGGTGCTCGATGCCTTCGGCGTCGCGGCGCGCGGTCTCGGGGCTGACGCCGAGCGCGCACAGGAAGCGTTCGACGATGCGATGGCGCTCGCGCGCCTGGCTGGCGAGCGCCCGGCCGGCCTCTGTGAGGAACACCCCGCGATAGGGGCGCTGCTGCACCAGCCCGTCCTCGGCCAGCCGCTTCAGCATCTTGGCGACGGTCGGCTGCGCCACGCCGAGGCGGGCGGCGATGTCGACCTGGCGCGCCTCGCCGCCGTCGCCGATCAGGTCGGCGATCAACTCCACGTAGTCCTCGACGAGCTCGGAGCGCCGGGCCTCGCGGGCCTGCCGGAAGCTCTCGACGTGGACCTCCGGATCGATGAGCGCGGGCTCGGATCGTGGCGGATCCTGCATGGTGCCGGCTCTCTCCCCTCGAGCAGGTCGCGTGGGCGGACGCCCTGCGGCGTCCTTGCGCGCGATCCCTGCGGACACACCGGGAAGCCGGTCGGCTGCGGCGCGAGGCCCCTGTTTAGCAAAAGCGCGGCGGAAGGCGAGCCCCGGCGCGGCGCAAGAATCGCCCTTGACCTTGAGCCCGGGCGCATCTTTATAGCTCATGCTATACAAGGCGCGGCACGGGGCCGTGCGGAAGCGCGGCGACGTCCATGGACCAACCCCTCGCGGAGACGCCGGCCGGCCGCCGGATCGCGCCGCAGCGCGAAAACCTGAGCCGGCGCACCGAGCAGGGCATCCGCGACGTGCTCGACGGGCGGGCCGTCGGGCGCGGGCGGTTCCTGCTGTTCACGGGGCCCGCCGTGATGGCCTCGATCGCCTACATGGACCCCGGCAACTTCGCGACGAACATCCAGGCCGGCGCCAAGTACGGCTACCGCCTGCTCTGGGTGGTGCTGGCCGCCAACCTCGTGGCGATGCTGTTCCAGGCGCTCTCGGCCAAGCTCGGCATCGTCACGGGCCAAAACCTCGCCGAGCTCTGCCGCGCGGAGTTCCGCAAGCCCGTGCGCCTCGCGATGTGGGCGGTGAGCGAGCTCGCCGCGATGGCCACCGACCTCGCCGAGTTCCTCGGCGGCGCGATCGGGCTGTCGCTGCTCACCGGCATGCCGCTGTTCGCCGGCATGGTGGTCACGGCAATCGTCACCTACGCGATCCTGCTGCTGGAGCGCGGGGGGTTTCGCTGGATGGAGATCGTCATCGGCACGATGGTGGCCACCATCGGCCTCTGCTACGCGATCGAGCTGTTCGTCGCCCCGGTCGCCTGGGCCGACGCGGCCAGGGGCCTGACGACGCCGCGGATCCCGGACGCCGAGGCGCTGACCATCGCGGTCGGCATCATCGGCGCGACGGTGATGCCGCACGCGCTGTTCCTGCATTCGGGGCTGACGCAGGGGCGCGGCGGGGTCCGCGACGACGCCGACCGGCGCGTGCTCCTGCGCTACTCGAACCGCGAGGTGGTGGTGGCGCTGGCGCTCGCGGGCCTCGTCAACATCGCCATGGTGATCATGGCGGCGGCCGCCTTCCACCTCGGCCACAGCGAGGTCGCCGAGATCGACCAGGCCTACAAGACGCTGACGCCGCTGCTGGGTCCTGCGGCGGCGGGCGCGTTCCTGGTCTCGCTGATCGCGTCGGGCGTGTCGTCCTCGGTGGTCGGCACGATGGCCGGGCAGATGGTGATGCAGGGCTTCCTCGGCTGGCGCGTGCCGCTGGTCGTGCGGCGGCTGGCGACCATGGTGCCGGCCTTCGTGGTGATCGGGATCGGCGTCGACCCGACCCGCGCGCTGGTGCTGTCGCAGGTGGTGCTGTCCCTGGCGCTGCCGGTGCCGATGGTCGCGCTCGTGCTGTTCACCCGGCGCCGCGACCTGATGGGCGCCTTCGCCAACGGCCGGGCGACGCAGGTCGCCGCTTTGGCCGGCGCGGCCCTCGTGCTCTGCCTCAACGCGGTCCTGCTGGCGCAGGCCTTCGGCCTGCCGATCCCGGGGTTGGCGGCCGGCTGATCCGGGCTCCCGTTACAGCCGGCCCGATCCGGCATGCCGGGAGGCTGACACCGGGCCCGCTTTCGCGCTCAATGGCGTCCGGACGCGAGGATCGAGCGGCGATGAACGCCGCCGACGGCGTCCCCGGGAGAGACGCCATGATCCGTCACCTCGTCATCGCGGCCGCGTGCCTGACCGGCGCGCACGCCGCGCTCGCCCAGGACAAGGCCGCCCCACAGAATCTCGCCCAGGCCGACCTCGCCCCCGTCAAGATCGGCGTGCTCAACGACCGCTCGGGCGTCTATTCCGATTCCACCGGCGAGGGCGCGGTGATCGCCGCGCGGCTCGCCCTGGAGGACTTCAAGCCGGCCGAGCACGGGCTCTCGGTCGAGATCGTCTCCGCCGACCACCAGAACAAGCCCGACATCGGCGCGGCGCTGACCCGGCAATGGTACGACCGCGACGAGGTCGACGCGGTGTTCGACGTGCCGACCTCCTCGGTGGCGCTCGCCGTCAACGCGATCACCCGCGAGAAGAACAAGGTGTTCGTGAATTCCGGCGGCGGCACGCCGGACCTCACCGGTGCGCAATGCACCCCCAACACCGTGCACTGGACCTACGACACGGTGGCGCTCGCCACCAGCAACGGCAAGGCGATGCTGAAGCGCGGCGGCGACACCTGGTTCTTCCTCGCCGCCGACTACGCCTTCGGCCTCGCGCTGGAGCGCGACACCCGCGCGGTGGTGCTCAAGAACGGCGGCACGGTGCTCGGCACCGTGAAGACGCCGTTCCCGACCGCCGACTTCTCGTCGTTCCTGATCCAGGCGCAGGGGTCGGGCGCCAAGGTGATCGGGCTCGCCAACGCCGGGGGCGACGCCGCCAACGCGATCAAGCAGGCGCACGAGTTCGGCATCCGCGAGAGCGGGCAGGCGCTGGCCGCCCTGCTGATCTCCTCGACCGACATCCACGCGCTCGGGACCACGATCGCCCAGGGGCTGACCCTGACGGAGGCGTTCTACTGGGACCTGGACGACCAGACCCGCGCCTTCTCCGAGCGCTTCGCCAAGCGCGACGGCGGCCGCAAGCCCACCGCCTACCAGGCCGGCGTCTACGGCGGCTTCCTGCACTACCTCAAGGCGGTGGCCGCGCTCCATTCGGCGAAGGACGGCGCGGCCGTCGTCGCAAAAATGAAGGAGATGCCGACCGACGACCCGCTGTTCGGCAAGGGCACGATCCGCGCCGACGGGCGCAAGATCCACGACATGTACCTGTTCGAGGTCAAGACACCCGCCCAATCCAAGGGCGAGTGGGACCTCTACAACATCCTGGCGGTCAACCCCGGCAAGGACGTCTTCCGCCCGCTGAACGAGGGCGGCTGCCCGCTGGTGAAGGGGTGAGCGACGGATCGAACGGGACTGACGATTCCTTCGCATGAGGCCGGAACGGCTCACGAAGGCGCCTTACAATTCTCCACCGTCATTCCGGGGCTGCGA
The DNA here is from genome assembly GCF_008040045.1 of Methylobacterium sp. WL8. NCBI lineage: Bacteria > Pseudomonadati > Pseudomonadota > Alphaproteobacteria > Hyphomicrobiales > Methylobacteriaceae > Methylobacterium > Methylobacterium sp. WL8. Next base: position 8,019 of record NZ_VRVF01000113.1, read on the forward strand.
AGCAGAGCCCGGACCCGGAGGGCCGCGCCGAAGGTGTGCAATCCAGATCCGCCGACCGTGCTCGCTGAAGTGCGACCTGCGAGTCTGGATTCTGGGCTCGCCTGCGGTGCCCCGGAATGACGGGTTTGCCTTGGATGACCGCGCGCTTCGTCAAGATGCCATGCGCGATGAGGAGGCCGCCGGCTGGGATCGCCTTCACGACCGCTTCCTCACGAAGCGCATCCATCGCAGCCAGAGCTATTCCGAGAGAGACGCCTGCACCAATCAGGCGGAGTCGTTCTTCGCCCGCCTTCGACCGCGACGAGATGGGCGTTCACCACCGCGTCAGCGGCGCTTACCTCGGTGCCTATGCTGGTGAGATGGCTTGGCGCGAGGATCACCGACGCGTCAGAAACGGCGTCCAGTACCTGAGGCAACGATCGCCGCCCTCACGCATCCGGTGTGGCGTCAGTGGAAGGGCTACTGGCAACGGTAAGCTGCTGCGCGGCTTCAACCTGCTGACTTACATCGTGATCTGAAAACTCCAGGATCTCTCCCTTCCTAAGCAATTCTGCCAATATTTCTTTTATAAGTTTTCTTTTTTCTTCCTCACTATTAAGGTAAATTGCTATTGTGTAATCGACAAGCGGCTTTGGCTTTCCTTCCATCCAGTCGCTGAAAAATCCTTTGTCGTCTTTGCGCTTACCCCTCTCAAACAGGTCTCGGAAGCGCAAAGGGGAGATACCAATGAAAGGAGAAAACTGAACCTTTTGAGTTTTGTTAGCGCCCGTTCCTACATATAGCGAATCTTGTTGCAGTTGCTCCGCATAGCTTTTCGGGTATGGCTCAATGTAAAGCACTCTACCAATGCCCGCAGCTACGATATGTTTTGAGCACATATGGCATGGAAAAGTAGTGCAATATAATATTGACCCCTTAATTGGTATTCCAAGCCTTGCGGCGTCTGATATAGCAGACATTTCAGCATGGATTATTCGACCAAATTCCAGTAGATCCATTAATTGTGAACCCTTTAGTGGGCTATCTTTCTTGCTAGATTCCGCTATTACTTTCGAAACCAGTTCGTCCACCTGAGATTGATCTGATATAAAACCGGACAACGCAAGGCGTCTGACAGTATCGGCAAGTATAGCCCGCTTGATACGCTCATTTTCATCGCCTTCAAGCGTGTAGTCTCGAGCGTCGTCGGCGTCAGAACTCCAATAGGTTCCGCCGTTTGCTTTCGGAACCTCATTGCAGCCTAGGGTCTGCACCTCCCCATTGGCTAAAAAAACTAGGACGGCAGAATTGGCTGTTTGAGCGTTGAGGGTGCGGGGGCGTCTACGGGGAGGCGCATGATGTCTCGCACCCAGTGTCGGACGCCGGATCGTGAGCGGGTCCTGGTTCCGGTCCGCCAGCAC
>NZ_VRVF01000114.1:0-9332 GCF_008040045.1 Methylobacterium sp. WL8
AGGAATTACTAGTGTAATAATATGTCATAATTACCCATATATAACGTGTGAAACTAGAGATTTATTGTTCGTAAAAGGCTATAGATGACTGAGGTGCTCGGGTGGAGCATCGCATCGAGGATTTACAAATACTTAAGTATTTACTGCAACTGATGGTAGTTATGGACACCGTCGATATTCGACCATAAATTGTAGGGAGGCGATGAATGTGTCGCCGGCCACGAAGGTTCGAAAATCATGACGAAGCTCGATCGGAAGACCTTGAAGACCGTTTCCGGCGGTCACGGCTCACAGCAGGGGCTCGGCGTCGGCTTGAGCCTCGGCGGGCTCAACGTTGGCCTCGGTCTCGGTCTCGGCTCGTCCTCCGGCAAGTCGCGCTGAGGCGAACGACCGGCGCGTGTGGCTGGACCTCACGCGCCGGCAGGATTCGGATCCCGTCGCGTTCGTGCCCGGTGCGGCGCCTGTCCCGGTTTGCCGGGGAGCATGAGGAAAAAGGGTGATGCAGCAAGCCCCGCCCATCTCCGCCGTGGCGATGCGGGTCGCCAAGCTGCCCCTCCTGGCACGGCGGCGCGTTCTGCGTGCCCTGTTTCACGTGTCTAATACCGTTCAAGGTCGGGCCGCGGCCGGTCTGGCGACGCATTTCGAGCGCGTGCTCCGGTTACCCCGTCGGGAAGCGCTGCGGCTCGACCGCGAGGCGGTCTACCATGATCGGCTAGCCGAATTGGAGTGGCTTTCGCTGCTCACGCGCAACCGCGCCGCGATCGAGCGCGATCTCGACCACGTCACGACGGACACACCCCAGCTTCTGAGCCGCATCGCATCGGGGGGCGAACCGGTCATCCTCGCGCCTCTGCACATGGGGCCCTACGTGCTCGGCCTGCTCCATACGATGCTCACCTTCTTTCCCGATCGACCGCTTCTCATCCTTCGCCGCCGGGACGACAGGCCGGCCGAGACCCAGGTGATGGAGCGGATCGCCGAATTCGGGACGCCGGTGCGCTTTCTGACGGTCACCGACCGAGCCGGCTTCTTGCCGGCTATCCGTTTCGCCAAGGGCGGCGCGGTCATCGTGGTGTTCGCCGATCTCCCGCCCCATTACGGCAAGCCCGCCGCGATGCCGATCTTCGGCTTGCCGACCCGCTTCGCCTTCGGCATCGACGCCATGGCGTACCTCACCGGCGCCACGGTGGTGCCCATCGCGATCGGTGCCGAGGCCGGTCGCGACGTGGTCGCCCCGCGCCCCCCCTTCACGGTGCACGGGAACGACGCCGAGGAGCGCGATCGCGCCGCCGAGCTGATGCGCCGCCACATCGAGGCGACGATCCTGGAGCGGCCGGAGCAGTGGCATTTCTGGCCGTCGCTGCACGAGTACGTGCAGCCCGACGCGCCCGCGACGCCGCGCGGGCTGGCCGCGTGAGCAACGGGGTCGACGCGCCCGAGCGGGCGCCCCCCGGCTTCCTGCAGCGGCGCGCCGGAGTCCTTCACCTCCACCGCGATCGCGGCGCCACGGCCCTGGCGTGGTTCTTCGGGCTGATGATCGTGCTGGCGGTCGCCGCCCTATTCCTCGGGCGGTTTGCCCGCACCGAATCTGTGCGGGGCTACGTCTCGGCGGTGACCGGCCTGTCGCGCCTTGACGCCCGCGCTCCCGGGATCGTCGCGTCGATCGACGTGCGCCAGGGCCAGACGGTGAAGCGCGGCCAGCGGTTGATGCAGGTGCAGTTGCGCGAGCGGACCGCGGGCGGCGTCTCCACGGTGGCGGCCGACCGGACGAGCCTGACTGAGCGCCGGGCCGTCCTGGAAGTCCAGCGCGAGCGTCTGACCGCATTCCTGGCGCGCGCCGAGCGGGAGTGGACGGAGATCGACGCCAACACCGAGACCGTCGGCGCCGCCTTCGACGGACAGGAGGCGATCCTGCGCCAGGGCCTGCGGGAGCAGAGCGCGACAGTCGCCCGCGTCCAGGTCTACCTCGACCAGGGCTACGCCACCCGGGACGCCCTCAACGCACAGCGGCGCACGCTTCTCGATTACGGTCGACAGATGGCCGAGCTGAAGGCCCGGCGTGCGGAGATGCGGCAGCAGGCCGCCGAACGCGTGCGCACCCAACGCTATGGACTGGCGGAGAAGGAAGGCCAGCTCGCGTCCGTGCGCAACGAACTGAGCGGGATCGCGGCGCAGATCGCCGGCCTCGCGGCGCAGTCGCACCTCGACGTCGTCGCCCCCGCCGACGGGCAGGTCGCCGGCCTGTTCGTGGAGGCGGGCGCCTCGATCGCCGCCGACCAGGTGCTCGCCGTCGTCGGCGATGTCGGCGCTGATCCAGTCGTCGTGCTCGACGTGCCCGCGCGCGCGGTCGGCCTCGCCAAGGTCGGACAGCGGGTGGTGCTGAAGTATGACGCCTTCCCGTTCAAGACGTTCGGCATCGGCCACGGCGTCGTCGCGTCGATCTCGGGAACGCCGCAGCGCGCGGCCTCCGAGAATCCGGCTACCCAGGATTCGCAGGGACCGGGCCGGCAATCCACCTATCGGATCGAAGTCGTGCCCGAGTCCCGCACCATGCGCGCCTACGGCATCGACGAGCCAATCCGGCTCGGCTCGACGCTGAGCGCCGACATCGTCGTGGAGCGACGCAGGCTGATCGACTGGGTGCTCGATCCCATCCGGGCGATGCGCGGCAGGGGCTAAGACGATGGCGGGATGGTTGAGCCGTGTCCTGGCGCGCCGGCGTGGGATCCGCTGGATGGCGCAGAGCGAGGCCAAGGAGTGCGGCTTGGCCTGCCTGGCGATGATCGCGAACTACCACAGGCACGCCATCGACCTCGGCTACCTGCGCGCGCTCTCGCCCCCCTCGCAAGCCGGCATGTCGCTCGCCGACATCGTCGAGGTGGCCGACGGGCTCGGCCTCGATGCCAACGGCTTCGCCCTCTCCAACGTCGGCGAACTGTCGGGCGTCGCACTGCCGGCGATCCTGCACTGGAATGGCAACCACTTCGTCGTCCTGGAGCGCATCGGGCGCGGCGGCTACCGGGTTCATGATCCCGAGTTCGGGCTGCGGATCTACGATCGCACCGACATGGAGCGCCTGTTTTCCGGGGTCGTGCTCGAATTCCAGCCGCGCATGGACTTCGCGCGGCTGACGGCCGAGCGGCGCCTGGGCTTCGTGGAGGTGTTCCGCGCCACCCGCGGGCTCGGCGGCACCGTCTGGCAGATCTGCCTAGTCTCGCTCGCCATCGCCCTGCTCGGTCTCGGCATGCCGGTGCTGCTGGAGATCGCCCTCGACGTGGTGATCCCGCAGGTCGACCTCGACCTGCTGCGCGTACTCGCCCTCGGGCTGGCGGCGATGATGGGCTTCGAGGCGGTGGGTCGTTGGGTCCGGGACGCTATCGTGCTGCGGTCCTCGACACTGCTGCAGCTGCAGTTCACCCGCAACGTCGTGGGCCACGCGTTCCGGCTGCCGCTGGGCTACTTCGAGCGGCGCCACCCCGGGGATTTCGTGGTCCGCGTTGATTCCATCGACCACATCAAGACCTTCCTAGTGGGCGGCCTCGTCACCGCGGTCGCGGACGCGGCGACGTCCGTACTGCTCGTCGGCCTGATGTACTACTACGCCCCGTTCATGGCCGGCGTGACCCTGCTGACCCTGGTCGCGGTGCTGCTCGCGCGGGCGATGACCTTCCCGGCGTTGAACCGCTACACGGCCGAATCGCTGGAGGCCCGCTCAGAGGAGCAGGGTCGCCTCCTCGACGGCCTGCGCCGGGTCGACACCCTGAAGGCGCACAACGCCACGGACCTGTTCGCGATGCGCTGGTTCGAGAGCTTCACGCGTTTCGCCAACACGGATTTCCGCGCCCGGCACGCGACCATCGACGCGGAGCTGTTCATGCACCTCGTCGTTGCGGCGAGCACCGTGACGACGCTGTACATGGGCGTGAACGCGGTGATCGGGAACGGCCTGACGATCGGTTCGCTCTACGCGTTCTTCGCCCTGCGCGGCGACTTCTTCGAACGCGTGAACCGCCTGACCGTCAACCTGATGCATCTCTCGGTGATGCGGGTGCACTTCCAGCGTCTAGACGACCTCGTCGGGCAGGAGGCCGAGCCGGGCGCGGACGGCTCCCGTATTCACCGGACCGTGCGCCGCACGGTTGCGCTGGAAGGGGTCCGGGTCCAGTTCGGGCGGGCCGACGCGCCGATCCTCGACGAAGTGGACCTCGCGATTGACGTGGCGGGCTTCGAAAGCGTCGCGATCGTTGGCGCCTCGGGCTCGGGCAAGTCCTCCCTGCTCAAGATCCTAGCGAGCCTGCATGAGCCGGCCGAGGGTCGTGTCCGCGTGGACGGCGTCGCGCTTGAGCAGTTCGGACGCCACGAGTTCCGGGCCAACCTTGGCGTCGTCTTCGCCGACGACGGTGTGTTCGCCGGCACCATGGCTGACAACCTCGCCCTCTTCGACCCTTCGGTGACGCGGGAACGGATGGCGTCCGCCCTCGACCAAGTCGGACTGCGCGAGGCGATCGAGGCGTTGCCGCAGGGCTACGCGACGCTGATCGCGGAGGAGAGCGGCCTGCTCTCGACCGGACAACGTCGGCGCCTCCTTATCGCCCGCGCCCTCTGCCGGCAGCCGCGGCTCCTGCTTCTCGACGAGGTGACCGCCAACCTCGATCCGGACACCGAGCGAGATCTAATCGAAAGCCTCAGCCGTGTCGAAGCCGCCAAAGTCTATGTGACTCACAGCAGGCAAGTTCTCAACTGCGTCGACCGTGTGATGCGTATCCGCGACGGGCACCTCGTCACAGAGGGTCGCCCGGATCAATCCGCGAGAGCCGCAGCACGGGTTCCTGAACCGGCCTGATGACCGATTGGCTGCCCCGTATAGCTAGGTCGCGGAACCGGGCTTGCGCCGAGCCCTGATCGCGCGCCGCCGTACGCGGTAGTGAACGCGCGCGCTTTCCAGTCGCGCCGGGACGATCTACGTCCAACATGCCAGCCGCCGCGGCTAAAGCCAGCGACAGGGCATCACGCTCGGCCGCGACGGCAGCAGCCCCAGACTCCGCATCGCCGAGTTCGGCCTGGAGGTTTAATTCATCTAGGATCGTGCGGAATCCCGCTCCACGCTCGATCTCCATACCAGAAACGGATTCGCGGAGCGCCTCTGCTCGGGAGAGCAGGCGCGCAGCTTGATCAGCGACGATCGCATGCCTGAGGAAGTTGGCACGCGCGGTACTCAGTGTCTCGCGCTCGGTATCTTGGACCTCGTAGCCACGCTGCCGCGCCAGGGCCGACGCTTCCGCGACGCGCGGGAAAGCGCCAGGCTCGTAGAGCGGAATTCGAGCAAGCAGCCGAGTGGTGGTGTCGGTGATGCGGTCGAGGGCGGCGCTGTAGCCGTACTGTGAGAACCGCGAGACTTGTAAGTTCACGGTTGGAAGGAACTCTGCTGTCGCCGCTTCGGCCCGTTCCGCCACGGAACGAGCGTCGAGTCGCGCCGCGACGAGGCTGGGATTGGCCCGTCGCACCAGGGCAGCATAGGCATCGGCTGTTCGAGGCAGATTCCCGGGTAGTCGGGGCGGCGCCACACGCTCCGGTTCCAATCCCGTCAATCGAGACATAGTGACCCGCGAGGCTGCGAGGTCCGCGCTGGCACGCTCGCGCCCCGCCTCGGCGGCTTCCATGCGTGATCGAGCCAGCGCCACGTCTGTACGTGTTGCATCGCTGACGGCGAACTGACGCTGCGTCGCTGCCAGGATCCGAGCGATCGCAGCACATTGAGCGACACGAAAGCTCAGAACCTGGGTGTCGCGCATCACTGACAGAACTGCGATTGCAGCTTCGAGGAGTACTTGCTGCCGCTTCGCCGCCACTAGGGACCTGCCGGAATCGACTTGGGTATCCGCCGAACGCAGGGTATTGAGCCGCCGAAATCCGTCGAAGATTGGCAGATCGGCGATAATCCCTAGCTGGCTGGGCGCCGAGCGCGGGGTGGCATCGAGGCCCAGGGTTGTCGGGGCGATCTCAGGGCTATAGCGGATCCGACTGCTCAAAGGGGCATCTGCGAGAAGGGAGACAGTCGGCAAGAATACATCTTTCGCGCCCCGTAGACGTGCTTCGGCTCCATCCTGTCGCGCGTTCTCTGCCCGGAGGGCGAAGCTCGCGACGAGCGCGGCCGCCGCCGGATCGAGCCGCTCAACGGCGACAGCCGGTATCGCTAAGTATATAGCAAAAAATCCGATCGTCGCTGAAGCATTCGCTGCTCGCAACCTCCGGAACTGCATCTATGCCCTCACCTAGCGTGATTCGAGCCAAGCCGGTTGCACACATCAACATAGCTCTGCGGAACACCGTTCGTGCCCCAAGCGCGAAGGCAGCTATGGCAAACAAATCATTAATTACAACTTAAGGGTGCATATTATTTACGGAGGATTGTGGGCGACGAGCGTGCGGTCGTGCGATCGCCGAACTTTGGTCCGGATGACCAGCCAAAAAATTGAGAGCTCGCCGGCCTACAAACAAACAGCCCGGATCGCGCACTGCCGAACGTTCTGTTTGTTACTGATTAGCCTCAATTAATGGGGGTACGACCAAAATGGTTTGAATTTGGAGCTTCCGCCCCAGGCTGAAAGGCATGAATCTGCTTTCCACTGTGAGTCGAAGTTGTCGGACGGCCGACCCGTGACCGCTTATGAGAAACGCCCACAATCGCTCGCACGGCTGAGTTGGGTCGAATGCGGCATGTCCGCTTCCAGGGAAGGGTCAGAGTCCGCAAACGCTTATAACAGCTCTCGGCTATCACGGTGTTTCGATGCAAGCGGACACATCGGACGCTTCACCCGCCGCTGCAAACGCCCGACGGGCGCGCTCGATCTCTGCGTGGTGGGTCTCAGCCCAGATCCACACACCACAGAACGCCGCCCCCAAGCTCTCGCCGAGTGGCGTCAGCGTGTAATCCACGTGCGGCGGGATCACCGGATGCACGGTACGTCGCACGAGACCATCCCGTTCCATCTGCCGAACCGTCTGCGTCAGCATCTTTTGGCTGATCCGACCCACCGCCTTGCCGAGTTGCGTGAACCGGAGGGTGCCATGCTCGTCCAGAGCCTCAAGGATCAGCATGGTCCACTTGTCGGCCACCTTGGCGATGATGTCGTTCACCAGCACTTCGATCGTCGGATCGACGTCCTTCGGGATTGGCCCCCACCGTCGTGCCTCGATCATGGGATCTGGTGCAGCCCTACGCATCCGACGCTCTCCTTTCGGTAAGTACCAATCTTTTCGGTGCCTACTTCAGTGTGGAGAGTGTGGTCCATACTCTCCATGACGACAACAACGAAGGTCGCCGTCATGAACATCTCAGGTAACATGATCCTCATCACCGGAGGCGGCTCCGGAATCGGAGAGGCTCTTGCACATCGTCTCCACGATCTAGGTAACACCGTCATTATCGCCGGGCGTCGGGTGGAGGCACTGGAACATGTCGCCAGCAGCCGCCAGGGCATCCACGCCTTGCCGCTCGATATCTCGGACGCCGCGGACATCGCCGCATTCGCGCAGCGGGTCGTGGCCGAGCACCCGGCCCTAAACGTGGTGATCAACAACGCCGGGATCATGCGCTTCGAGACGCTGGATCAGACCCGAGACCTCTCAGACGCGGAGGCGACGATCACCACCAACCTGCTCGGCCCGATCCGGATTGCGGACGCCTTGATCGAGCATCTGCTCGCGCGCCCTGACGCCGTGCTGATCAACGTGTCCTCCGGACTAGCGTTCGTTCCCCTGGCGGCGACACCGACCTACTCGGCGACGAAGGCCGCCATTCACAGCTACACGGTTTCGTTGCGCGAAGTCCTGAAGGGCAGGGTTGAGGTGATCGAACTGGTGCCTCCGGCGGTTCAGACTGATCTAACGCCCGGCCAAGCCAACCGCGAAGGCTACCTGCCGTTGGCCGACTTCATCGATGAGGTCATGGCTCTTTTCCAGCAGCAGCCGACGCCGCCTGAGATCCTCGTGCAGCGCGTCGCCTTTCAACGCAACGCCGAAGCGGAGCACCGCTTCGACGAGGCTGTCACGACCTTGAACGATGCCGTCCGCAAGGCCCGCGAGAAGCAGCGCTGAGGCCAGTGGGCCGGCCCGCCTACCACGCCACCGTTCAGTTCACCCACCGCGGAGAAGTCTGATGCCGTTCGCTAACATCAAGGTCCCGGAGGCTGCGCTCAGCCGGGCGCAGAAGGAAGAGATCGTCCACAAGGTGACCAACTTGTTCGTCGATTACTTCAGCGAAGCCGTTCGACCACACACCATGGTTTTGATCGAAGAGGTCAAGGATGGCGGCTACGCCCGAGCTGATGAAGTGTTCGTCATACCGGATGCATATCGCGCGAAGGACTGATCGCAGGTGGGCCGCCGATAGGACTGGCGGCTCACCTAAAACCTACGTTAATGCAAAGTATTACAAAAATTTTTTATAGCCTAAAAATTAATATAAAACTTCTTTCGGACTTCACAGTTTAAATGATACAAGTACTACGATCGTATCCGAGGATGCACAATCCCTCCTACGACTTGGTTCAATGGATAACTGCCAATCCGCTTTCAGGCGGCCTAAGCATTCCAGCGGACGCAGCTATCTCACAGGCCGGTGATCCACCATGGAATGCCGCTTCCTTGCAGCGGTGGACATTAAAATCGTGCTGCGACCCCGCCCATGATCGTGCGCGGCGTACCCGGTGTAGCGTAGCGGTTTTGGAAGGCGCGGTCGTAGTAGGTGGTGTCGAGCAGGTTGTCGACGTTGAGGTAGACCCGCACCTGCGGCGTAATCCAGTAATACGAGATCAGGTTGAACACCGTGTAGTCCGGCAGACGAAAGGTCGAGAGGGCCGTCCCGGCCTGCCGTGCACCAACATGGGTAACGCCACCACCGAGGCCGAGGCCGCGCAGCTCCACCCCCTGGAACTCGTAGACGCTTTGCAGGGCGAGGGTGTCGGCGGGGATGTTGGCGATCCGAGTCCCCTCGGGCAGCGTATTGTCGCGAGCCACGGCGGCGTCGGCATGAGTGTAGGTGCCGATGATCCGCCAGCCGGGCGCCAGATAACCGGCGACGGTTAGGTCGAAGCCCCGGCTACGGACCTCGCCGGCTGCAACGCTGAAGTTCGGATCGACCGGATCGACAGTGAGGACGTTTGTGCGGCGGATGTCGAACACGGCTGCCGTGGCACTCAGCTGTCCATCGAGCAGGCTGAGCTTGGTGCCGATCTCATAGCCCTCACCCTGCTGGAAGGCGAAGGGCTGCCCCGCGCGGTTCGTGCCGGTGTTTGGTAGGAAGGAGCGACCATAGCTGCCGTAGAGCGAGA
>NZ_VRVF01000115.1:0-9325 GCF_008040045.1 Methylobacterium sp. WL8
GCCCCCTTCCGCCTTGCCCCCTCGCCGCCTTTCCCGAGACCCTGGCGCGCCTGGCCTCGGGCCTGCCGCAGGCGATCCGCGACATCGCCGAGCCGGCGCTCGCGGACGACGCCGCGGCCTATGCCGGCATGGGCGCGCAGGCCGCCGTGAACGTGCCCTTGATCCGCCTCGGTCGGCTCGCCGGGGTGCTGTTCGTGCACGATCGCGGCCCGCGCGACTGGGCCGCCGGCGAGATCGCCTTCGTGCGCGAGGTCGCCGAACGGCTCTGGGGCACGCTCGGGCGGATCCAGGCCGAGGACCAGCAGACGCTGCGCAACCGCGAGCTGAGCCACCGCCTGAAGAACACCCTCGCGATGGTCCAGGCCATCGCTTCGCAGACGCTGCGCAACGCGCCCGACTTCGAGACCGCCAAGGAGGCGCTGGCCGCCCGCCTGATCGCGCTGGGCAAGGCCCACGACATCCTCCTGACCGGCGCGCGGGAGAGCGCCGGCATCGGCGCGGTGATCGCCGGGGCGCTGGCGATCCACGACGACGGCCAGGCCGGGCGCTTCGCCCTCGACGGGCCGGCGATCGAGGTCGGGCCGAAGGCGGCGCTCTCGCTCGCGCTGATGATGCACGAGCTCGCCACCAACGCGGTGAAGTACGGCGCGCTCTCGGTGCCGGGCGGTCGCGTCGCCGTGACGTGGTCGCTCGAGGCCGACGCGATGGTGCGGATGCTCTGGACCGAGCGCGGCGGCCCGAAGGTCGCGGCGCCGACGCGAAAAGGGTTCGGGTCGCGGCTGATCGAGCGTGGCCTCGCCGGCGCGGTCGGCGGGTCTGTCGGCCTCGCCTACGAGCCCGAGGGGGTGGTCTGCCGCGTCGAGGCGCCGCTCTCGGGCTTCGAGGCCGCCGAGTAGGACCCTGGGGCGCGGCACGAGCGCGGGATGAGATCGCCCCGCCAAAGCGTCTCTTTCGGGAACCGCCACCCGATCCCACATCCGTGCAGATGCTTTTCCGCCGCGCGAGAGCCGACAGCTTGAGCGACCTGCCCGGTCTGGAGACCGCGCGCCTGACGATCGACGGGCTGACGCCCGACGACGCGGAGGCCCTGCGCAGCCTCACTGACGACCCGGCGATCACCGGCGCCGTCGACTTCCTGCCCGCGCCCTTCACCCTGGCCGACGCCCGCGCGCTCATCGCCTCCGGGCGGCGACGCGAGGACCGGTTCTTCGGCGCGCGGACGCGCGAGGGCCGGACCCTCGTCGGCGTCGTCGGCACGCACCTGCGCGGACCCGGCGCGATCGAGATCGGCTACTGGGTCGGCGGCGCCGCCCGCGGGCGCGGCCTCGCCACGGAAGCGGTGACGGGCATCCTGGGCTCGCTGTCGCGCCGCTTCCCCGCCCGCCTGATCGTCGCCGAATGCCGCCCCGGCAACGTCGCCTCCTGGGGCCTCCTGACCAAGCTCGGCTTCCGCGACACCGGCGAGGAGGGCCACCGCCCCGGCCGGCGGCTGATGGCGCTGCGGTGCGGCTGATGCTCCGGGTGGCCGCGACCGCGTGGCCGCGACCGGAACCCGGAGGCGCGTCGAAGCTTGTCCGTTCGGAGCGATCGGAACGGAGGCGGCAATGGGTGAAGATCTCGTGGTGTTCGGCCTCTCGGCCCTGACATTCGTCGGCTTCGTGTTCGGTTACGCGACATCCCAGGCGTAGGCGCCGGGCTGCGGACCGTCAGGCCTCAGCGCACGGAAGCGGCCGCCCCGGCGGGCATCGCCTTGCCGCCGCGATAGATCACCAGCGTCGCGAACAGCCCGAGGGCGCCGCCGAGCGACATCCACAGGCCCGGCGCCGCCTTGTCGCCGGTCGCCTCGATCAGCCAGGTGGCGACCAGCGGCGTCATCCCGCCGAACAGGGCGGTCGCGAGCGAGTAGGCCAGCGAGAACCCGGCGGTGCGGACCTCCACCGGCACCACCTCGGTCAGCGCCACCACCATGGCGCCGTTGTAGCTGCCGTAGAGGAACGAGAACCACAGCAGCACGGCGAGCATCGCCCCGAAGCTGACGTGCCCGACGAGCCAGGTGAGCGCCGGGTAGGCGGTGAGCAGGGTGAGCGCCGAGAACACGATCAGCAGGGGCTTGCGGCCGATCCGGTCGGACAGCGCCCCCATCACCGGCAGCCAGAACAGGTTCGAGACCGCGACGCAGAAGGTCACGAGCAGGCTGTCGGTGTCGGTGAGCTTCAGGACGCTCTTGCCGAAGGTCGGGGTGTAGACGGTGATCGTGTAGAACGCGATCGTGGTCATCGCGACCATCAGCATGCCGAGCAGCACGATCCGCCAGTTCGCGGCGAGCGTCCGGAAGATCTCCGCCGCCTCCGGCCGGTGCTTGCGCTCGGCGAAGGCCTTGGTCTCCTCCAGCGAGTTGCGGATGTAGAACAGGAACGGCACCAGCGCGCAGCCGATGAAGAACGGCACCCGCCAGCCCCATTCCGACATCTGCTCCGGCATCAGGGCATGGTTCAGCCCGTAGCCGATCGCCGCCGCCGCCATGATCGCCACCTGCTGGCTGCCCGACTGCCAGGAGACGTAGAAGCCCTTGCGACCGGGGGTCGCCATCTCCGACAGGTAGACCGAGACGCCGCCGAGCTCGACGCCCGCCGAGAAGCCCTGGAGCAGGCGCCCGACCAGCACGAGGCCGGGCGCCAGCAGCCCGATCGTGGCGTAGCCGGGCACGAAGGCGATCAGCACGGTGCCGGCGGCCATGATCGCCAGCGTCGTGATCAGCCCCTTCCGGCGCCCGACCCGGTCGACGTAGGCGCCGAGCAGCACCGCGCCGAGCGGCCGCATCAGGAAGCCGGCGCCGAAGGTCATGAAGGTGAGCATCAGCGAGACGAACGCGTCGCCCGACGGGAAGAACGCCTTCGCGATGTAGGTCGCGTAGAAGCCGAACAGGAAGAAGTCGAACATCTCCAGGAAGTTGCCGCTGGTGACCCGCAGCACCGCCCCGACCTTCGATCCGGTCGACCCCTCGTATGATCCCGCCACGGCCTCGCCCCCTCTGCTTCGGCCGCGGCCGTTCGGAGCACTGTTCGCCGGGACGGGCGCGGGCTCAAGGCGAGATCGTGAGTCTCCCGGACTTTTGTGATGGTTCGGACGTGCGGAGCCGCTACTCGGCGGCCGCCGCCTGGGGCACCGTGCCCGCGATCCAGGCCGAGAGGTCGGCGCGCGCCCGGTCGGTCAGGGCCTGGCGCTTGAGCATCGCCTTCTCCGGCCCGCGCAGGCGCTTGCCGGTCTCGTTGCGCGGCATCGCGGCGAGCGGCGGGAACAGCCCGAAGTTGACGTTCATCGGCTGGAACGAGCGCGGCTTGGCCGGCGCCTTCACCAGCGCCTCGGCCGTCTCCTCGCCCGGCTCTTCGGGCACGTCGTCGAGGATGTGGCCGCCGGTGATGTGGGCGATCAGCGCGCCGAGCGCGGTGGTCTGCGGCAGCGGCTCCAGGGCGCGGCCCTCGGCCTCCGCCACGGCGAAGCGCCCGGCCATCAGGCCGATCGCCGCGCTCTCGACGTAGCCCTCGCAGCCGGTGATCTGGCCGGCGAAGCGCAACGACGGCCGGACTTTCAGGCGCAGGGTCGCGTCGAGCAGGCGCGGGCTGTCGAGATAGGTGTTGCGGTGGAGCCCCCCGAGGCGGGCGAACTCCGCGTTCTCCAGGCCGGGGATGGTGCGGAAGACGCGGACCTGCTCGGAATAGGTCAGCTTCGTCTGGAACCCGACCATGTTGTAGAGGGTGCCGAGCGCGTTGTCCTGGCGCAGCTGCACGATGGCGCAGGCCTTCACCTGAGGATCGTGCGGGTTGGTGAGCCCGACGGGCTTCATCGGGCCGTGGCGCAGGGTCTCGGCGCCGCGCTCGGCCATCACCTCGATCGGCAGGCAGCCGTCGAAGTAGGGCGTCGAGGCCTCCCACTCCTTGAAGCCGATCTTCTCGCCGTCCACGAGGGCCTGGATGAACGCCTCGTACTGCGCCCGGTCCATCGGGCAGTTGATGTAGTCGGCCCCCGTGCCGCCGGGCCCGACCTTGTCGTAGCGCGACTGGAACCACGCCTTGTCCATGTCGATCGAGTCGCGGTGGACGATCGGGGCGATGGCGTCGAAGAAGGCGAGCGCGTCGGCGCCGGTGATCGCGCGAATCCCCTCGGCGAGCGACGGCGCGGTCAGCGGGCCGGTGGCGACGATGCACGGCCCCCAGGCTTCCGGCGGCAACCCGGCGACCTCTTCGCGGACGATGGTGACGTTGGGATGCGCTTCGAGCGCGGCGGTGACGGCGGCGGAGAAGCCGTCGCGGTCGACCGCCAGCGCGCCGCCGGCCGGGACCTGATGCCGGTCGGCCGCGCGCAGGATCAGCGACCCGAGGGTGCGCATCTCCTGGTGCAGAAGGCCGACGGCGTTGCCGTTCGGGTCGTCGGAGCGGAAGGAGTTGGAGCAGACGAGCTCGGCCAAGCCTTCGCCGTGATGCGCCTCGGTGCCGCGCACCGGCCGCATCTCGTGCAGGACCGCGTGGTGGCCGGCTTCGGCGATCTGCCAGGCGGATTCGGAGCCTGCGAGGCCGCCGCCGACGACGTGGATGGTGTTTCTAGAGCTGGACATGCCCCGGGATACCGGAACGGGCCGGCCCGAAGCAACGGGCCGGCAGACGTCCGGAAGATCAGCCGCGGGCGATGCCTTGGATCTCGAAGCGGTTGATGCCGAGGTCGGCGAGGTCGCGATCGGACAGGCGGGACAGCTCGGTGACGGTCTCGCGGTAACGGAGGTAGGCGCGGAAACGGCTGAGGACGCTACGGGCGGCGGACATGACATTGACCTTTGTTCAGGCAGACGGTGACGACCGCGTGGGCACCGATGCCTCTTGTTGGTGCAATGCACATATAAGCTTGCTGCAGCGCAGCGGCAGGCCGCGCTCGGTGAGCCTGCCATGCAGCTTCGACATGCGCCGCACAACGATTTGGCAAGGTTTTGGAAAGCCTGTTTTCGAGGCTGCCGCGCTGGCGGAGTCGCGCGCATAGGTCGCGGGCGCGTCGTGGCCTGCTCGGATGGCCAGGTCGGGGCGGATGATCTTGCGGTCGTCTGCGCTGAATCGGGGACGCCGGTCGATGCGCCCGCGTAAGACTGTCGTTCCGCGCGATGATCTTGAAAACGACGGCGCCGCACCGCGGAAGATCCGCGATGCGGCGCCGTCGTGGAGGGCCCGGCGTGCGGGCCGTGCGGGGTTTCAGTAGAAGTGGCGCGGCCCGTAATAGGCCGGGCGGCCGTAGAACGGGCGCGGCGGGCCGTAGCCGTAGGGGCCGTAGCCGGGCGGGCGCCGCCAGTACGGACGCGGGCCCCAGTTCGGCCGGCACATGCCCCAGGGATTGGGGTGGAAGCCGGGGCCGCAGCCGCCCGCGACCGTCTCGATCAGCGCGCCGCCGGACAGCGGCGCCAGCGGCAGCGCCTGAGCGGCGGGTGCGAGGAGCACCGCTCCTGCCAGGCCGGCTGCCGTGGCGAGGCCGGCCACACCAAAAGTCTTCACGTGCGTCATGACGCGATCTCCTTCGATGTCCGGCCAGGAAGGGAATGGCCGGGCAGCGGGAAATCTACGTCGTCCCGGATGAATTTCCACTGACGGACGTGTTGTCGGGCGTACAGCCAAGCCTGGTGGCCAAGCCTGGTGGCCAAGCCTCGCAGCCAAGCCGAGGCGGCCGGGTCAGTGCAGCGGCGGGCTCATCAGGAAGCGCTCGCGGTCGCCAGAGACCAGGGTCGGCTTCATCGCGCGGCCGTCGCGGCGGATCGTCAGCGGCACGCGCACGCCCGCCTCGCCGAGCGCCCAGACGCTGCGGAAGAAGTCGGCGAGGTCCGCCACCGGCTCGCCCGCCACCGCCTCGATCACGTCGCCCGCGCGCAGGTCCGCCGCCTCGGCCGGGCCGTTGTCGGCCAGCCCCATCACCACGACGCCGTCCTCGCTCTCGGTGGCGTAGAGGCCGAGCCAGGGGCGGGCCGGACGGTTGGCGCGCCCACGCGAGGTCAGGTCGTCGAGGATCGGCGGCAGCAGGTCGATCGGCACCACCATGTTGATCGCCCGCGGACCCGACGTGCCGCCCTGCTGGAGCTGGAGCGAGCCGATGCCGAGGAGGTCGCCCTCCGGGCCGATCAGCGCGGTCCCGCCCCAGTTCGGGTGCGAGGGCGCGGTGAACAGCGCCTCGTCGAGGACGTACTCCCAGTAGCCGGCGAATTCCTGCCGGGCGACGATCTGCGCGGCGACGCAGCGCTGGCGACCGCCGGCCCCGGCCACCACCGCCCGGTCGCCGATCTTCAGGCTGCCGGAGGAGCCGAGCTTGAGCGCCGGCACGCCCAGAGGCCCGAGGGCCTGGACCAGGCCGAAGCCGGTCGCGGCGTCGAACCCCATGACGTGGCCGGGCACGGAGCGGCCGTCGTTGGTGGTGAGCCACACGCTCTCGGCCTCGGTCACCAGGTATCCGATGGTCAGCACGAGGCCGTCCTCGCCGATGACCACGCCGTTGCCCGCCCGCTCGGTGCCGAGCGTCTCGGCGGTGAAGGCCTCGGCCGGCACGCGGGCGGAGAGCTGGACCATCGCCGCCAGCGCATGGTCGAGGTCGTAGCCGTAATCGCCCGGCTTCGGCTGCGTCGAAGCCGGGATTTTCCAGTCACCCTGCGAGGCCATGCCGCGTCGGTCCTTCGAGATGTCTGCGCTCCGGCGCGGGGCCGGAGGGTCGGTCGAATGTTTCGGATACGCACGCGGCGTACCTTGATCAGGGGAGATAGGACGCGCCGTCGGCGAGCGACACCCCGGCAGGGCGACGCGGCGGCGGCGTGCGAGCGCGACCGTCATGGGATGCCGCCTTTCCGCTTTCGCATCCCGCGGGAGAACCGCGGCAATCGGGGCGCCACGGCTTCTCATCACCGCAGAATGCGCTAACCCTTGCCGCAACGGTCCCGATCGATCGCCCTCGCCGGCGGGAGGACCTGCGAACGGGACGGGGGACGATCTTTGGGCGACGACGCCACCCTGCAGCGGATCCTGCGCGCGATCGCCGGCGGCGACGCGGGCGCGCTGCGCACGCTCTACGACCTGACCTCACCGAAACTTTACGGGGTCATCCTGCGTATCCAGCGGGATCGGAGCGTGGCCGAAGATGTGCTGCAGGACGTCTACCTTCGGGTCTGGCAGGCGGCAGGTTCCTACGCTCCTGAATCAGGGCGGCCGATGACGTGGCTCTGCGCCATCGCGCGCAACCGCGCCATCGACGGGATCCGCCGCAAGGGCGAGGTCCAGGGACCGGTGCGCGAGGACGGCGAGGACTGGGTGGAACGTCTCATCGACCCGCACGACACCGAGGCGGCGATCGTCGGGCGCGGCACGCTCACGGCCTGCCTCGCCCGCCTCGACGCGGCGCAGCGCGCCTGCGTGATGCTGGCCTATTGCGAGGGCTGGTCGCGCGAGGAGCTGGCCAGCCACTACGACCGTCCCGTGAACACCATCAAGACCTGGCTGCACCGCTCGCTCGGCGCCCTCAAGGGCTGCCTGGAGGAGCAGGCATGAGCGCAGGATCCATGGGTGCCGGACCCGAAATCGAGCGCGACCAGCGCGCCGCCGAATACGTGCTCGGCACGCTCTCCTTCGACGAGCGCGCCGCGTTCGAGCTGGAGCGCGCCGTCGACCCCGCCACCGCCCGCGCGGTGACGGCGTGGGAGGAGCGCCTCGGGCCGCTGGCCCTCGCCGTGCCGGACGAGACGCCGCCGGACCACGTCTGGCCCGGGATCGCCGGGGCGCTGGCGCGCGCCGCGGCGCCGGGGGCTGCCGCGGCTTCGCCTGCGCATCCGCCCACGCCCGCCAACGACGACCGCGTGATACGCCTCGGCGCCCAGGTCCGGCGCTGGCGCCTGGCCGCGGGCGGCACGGGGCTGCTCGCCGCCGGGCTCGCGCTGTTCGTCGCGGTCGGCGGCCGGCGCGACGAGCCGGCGCCCGGCACGCGCTACCTCGCCGTGGTGCAGAGCGGCGGCGCGCTGCCGGCCCTGGTGCTGCGGATCGATACGAAAGCCGGCACCGCCGAGGTGCGCCCGGTCGGCGCCGAGACCCCCTCCGGCAAGAGCCTCGAGCTCTGGTACATCGGCGCCGGCGCCTCGCCCAAGGCGATCGGCCTCGTCGGCCCCGCGGCGACCCGGATCGCCCTGCCCGCGGAGACCGCGGCGAGCGGACTCATCGCCGTCACGGTCGAGCCGCCCGGCGGTTCGCCGAACGGCACGCCGACCGGACCCGTGGTCTATTCCGGCACGCTGATCCGCGAGTGAGGCGGACGGCCCGGCGGCCTGGGATGTCTTGACGCCGAGACGTCCTGACCTTCGAACGAAGAACGCCCCGGACCGCGAGGTCCGGGGCGTTCTTCGTATCGTGCCGCGGTCCGGCGTCTGGGCCGGACCGCGGCCGCGCCATCAGGGCTGCAGCACGCCGTTGATGACGTGGATGACGCCGTTCGACTGCATCACGTTGGCGATGGTCACGGTGGCGGTGTTGCCCTTGGCGTCGGTCACGTAGACCTTCTTGCCCTTGGAGGTGACCACCAGGGGCTCGCCCTCGACGGTCTTGAGCTGGGCCTCGCCGCCGCCCTTCTTGACCTCGGCCATCAGCTCCTTGGCGGTGTAGACGCCGGAGACCACGTGATAGGTCAGGATCTTGGTGAGGGTGGCCTTGTTCTCGGGCTTCACCAGCGTCTCGACCGTGCCGGCCGGGAGCCGGGCGAAGGCGGCGTTGGTCGGCGCGAACACGGTGAACGGGCCCGGGCCCGACAGGGTGTCGACGAGGCCGGCGGCCTTCACGGCGGCGACCAGCGTGGTGTGGTCCTTGGAGTTGACCGCGTTCTCGACGATCGTCTTGTTGGCGTACATCGGCGCGCCGCCGACCATCGGGTTCTTGGCGAAGGCGGCGACGGGCGCGGCGCCGAGGGCGAGCGCGAGCGCGAAGGTGGCGAGGCGGGAAGCGTGATGCGACGTCATGGCGTGTCCTGACCGTTCGTAGGACCCCGGCGACCGGGGGTTACGGGCGCTCTTACGGGACGTCGCGCGGAAAGGTTTCGGCGCGGGCGCGTTTCCGGCGCCGCCAAGCGTCCGAAAACGAAAGACCGCCCGATCCTCGTGGATCGGACGGTCTTTCGCTTCAGGCCCGATCCGTCGCGGATCGGGCCGTCGGGTCGTGCGGCTCTCAGTACTTGCGGACGAGGGGGGTCGGCGCGGGGGCCGGGGCTGCGACCGAGTAGAGCGGCGCGATCAGGCGGATGAAGCCGTCGGTGGAGTAGTTGTCGCGGGTGCGGC
>NZ_VRVF01000116.1:0-8821 GCF_008040045.1 Methylobacterium sp. WL8
CGGCCTACACCGCGAGCGCGCCGGTCGCCTTGACGTCGCAACGGGTCGCCTCGCCTGCGTCGCCAGCCTGATGGCCGCCAACGCCCTCAACAACCCAGCCTAAATGAAACCGCCTCAAACAGGCTCTAAGCGCGGCCCCGGCTCAAATGGATGGACTGTTTGGCGAATCCGACGTCGGCGGCAGTAGCATCAAGGCGTTCCGGGTTGCGTTCTTTTCACCCAGAGTACTGGTGGCGTTAGGCGAGGGTTCACCCTTGCGTGCCTGCTACGGCATTACCCCTGCAGCGGTCAGTCGGCCTGCCAGCCTTGGATAGATCCGAAGCGCATTGCGCGCGTAGATCTTAGCGCGGTCGGCGTCTGGGATCGCGGCGGCCTCAACGTAACGCTTGGTGTCGTCGAAGGCGTAGCCGGTCTCGGGATCGATCCCGTTGACGGCGCCGACCATCTCGGAGGCGAACAGCACGTTGTCGGTCGGGACGACCTTCAAAAGGAGGTCGATCCCGGGCTGGTGGTAGACGCAGGTGTCGAAGAAGACGTTGCGCATCAGCTCCGAGATCGGCGGCCGCTTCAGGTCCTGCGCGAGTCCGCGGTAGCGGCCCCAGTGATACGGCACCGCGCCGCCGCCATGGGGAATGATCAGGCGCAGGGTCGGGAAGTCCTTGAACAGGTCGGAGGTCACGAACTGCATGAAGGCGGTGGTATCGCCGTTCATGTAGTGGGCGCCGGTCGCATGGAAGTTGCGGTTGGCCGAGGCGCTGACATGGATCATGCCGGGCACGTCGAGCTCGACCATCTTCTCCCAGAGTGGATACCAGAACCGGTCGGACAGAGGCGGATCCGTCCAGAAGCCGCCCGACGGGTCCGGGTTGACGTTGCAGCCGACGAAGCCGAGCTCCCGCACGCAGCGCTCGAGTTCCGCCGTGCAATTCTTCGGCGATACGCCCGGCGTTTGCGGGAGCTGGCAGACGCCGACGAAGTTGCGCGGCATCAGCGTCGCCACGCGGTGGATCATGTCGTTGGACACGATCGACCAGTCGAGGCTGGTGCGGGCGTTGCCGATGTGATGTCCCATGCCGCCGGCCCGCGGCGAGAACAGCGCCAGCGAGATGCCGCGCGCGGTCTGGAGCTTGACCTGCCGGTCGGCCACGCTCCCTCGCACCTCGTCGTCGCTCACGGTCAAGGACGAGGGTGCAGGCGATTGCGCGGGGTCGTTGATCGCGTCGATCTGGCGCTTGCGCCAGTCCAGCATCGCAGGCGGTTCGGTCGTGTAGTGCCCGTGACAATCGATCACGAGGCCTGTGTAGGGTGCACGCTCGACGACGCCCTGAGCCACGGCGGAGCCGGACTGCGCGGCCAGGGCGGCGACGCTGCCGCCAGCGAGCCCGCGCAGGAAGCCGCGGCGCGGCAGGCAGCAGGTACACGCGTTCGGCGGATTCGGATCCGAGTCGGCGATCATCATGGCGGGGTCCTCACGGTGCGACCGTGCGTTTTCGCAGAACCATGTCGCCTCGGAACAGGAACTTCTGGGCGCGCTTGCCGGTGTCGACCTCGGTGGTGAACACGTTGCCCTTGGAGTCCACGGCAAGGTTGTGGACCCAGTGGAAGTCGCCCGCCTGCCGGCCGTTGCGTCCGAAGCGACCGAGGATTTCACCGGTGTCGCGACTGAGCGTGCGAACCTCGTTGTTCGCCCCGTCGGCGTTAATTAGGTAGGTCTCGTGCTCGTCGGGCCAGAGGGCGAGCTCCCACACCGCGCCGTTGGCCCGCGTGCCGCGCTCGACGAACATCTCCTTCACGAAGCTGCCGTCCTTGTGGAAGACCTGGATGCGGTTGTTGGTCCGGTCACAGACATAGACCAGCCCGTCACGGGCGATCTGGACGCAGTGGACTGGATTGCGGAACTGCGCTGCCGGCGCAGCCGCGGGATCGTAGGGGCCGAGCTTCTCGTCGGTCGGCGGCTTACCGTAAGCGCCCCACATCCGCTTGAACGCGCCCGTCTCGGCGTCAAACACGATGACTCGATGGTTGTAGTAACCGTCGGCGACGTAAAGCTCGTTGGTCTCGGGATCGACCTGCATTGCGGCAGGCTTGCCGAGGCGCGAGACGTCCTGGCTGTCCGTCTGCGCGCCCGATTTGCCGATCTGCAGGACGAACCGGCCGTCCTGGGTGAACTTCAGGATCTGGCCGTCGGTGTCGCCGTTCCCCGCTAGCCAGACGAAGCCCTTGTGGTCGATGTGGATGCCATGCTCATTCGTGGGCCATTCGTAGCCCTGGCCTGGGCCGCCCCAGGACTTCAGCAGCGTGCCGGCCTGGTCGAAGACAAGGACGGGCGGTGCCGGCTTGCAGCACCGGGTCCGCGGCGGATCGAGGCTTGCGGCCTTCTCGTCGTCAGTGAGCGTCCGTGGCCGCTGCACGACCCAGACGTTGTCCTGCGCGTCGACGGCAACGCCGGCGGCCTGCCCCATGATCCAGTCGTTCGGTAGGCGTTTGGGCCAAGCCGGATCAACCTCGAAGCGTAGTGGCTCCTCTGCATGGACGGGTAGGGCGAAAACGATCGCGACCACGGCCGCAAGGCGTCGCAGCATGCAGGTTCCTCCAGCGATCTTATATCTGGCGTGATCGCTTTGTCTGGTGCCATTGAGGGCCATCGGACGGCGTTCGTCCAGCGACCAGGCTTTAACTTCGGGCCGCATTGTTTTTCGCGGCGCGATCCCGCCAGCCACTTCGCAGCCGTCTCGATGCCGGCGGCCGTACGGATCGCGTCGGGGCTCAGAGAACCTACGGGATCGTGGCGGGGGCGCCCGTCTCGCTCGGCCGAGAAATCGTCTCCGGCGATTTGTGCGGGTCGATCGCGGAGCGGCCAGTGATGTCGAGAGCATCGGTGCAAGCGCCGTGACGGCGGTGCACGGATCGCAGCTGATCTCGCGCTACCTTGCGGACCGACCGGTTCGAAAGGCGGGTCTCCCCGCTTCGGCTTGGCCCTGGATGCAGCAACTCGGCAACGGTCGTACGTTGATCACTTCGGAGCCGCGCCGACCTCTCGGAGATATGCGGCGGTCGCCGGATGGAGCCACCCTGCCGGCACGTTCGAGACCAGGTTTCGCGGATCGCTCTCGCGGCCCTGCGGATAGTTTTGAGCCAAGGTCTCCCGCCCGCGGTCGATCGCCCGCACGAGCCTGGCAACGGCAATGTCATCCAGGCCTGGTCGGGCAAGGATGAAGCTCCAGGAGCCGACCGTCTCGATCTCGGCATCCTGCCCACGGAAGGAACCAGCCGGGACCGTCAGGGGACGCATCGAGGCGCGAAGGGCCAGGATTTGCGGGATCGCCTCAGGCGCCGGGCCGAAGAAGCGGGCGCCTCCGGGGGCCTCCGCCAAAGTTTTGAAGCCCGGCCAGCCAAGGCTCGCCCCCCAGAGCGCAGCGGCGCGACCATCGAGAACCTGAGTGGCGCCGTCGGCGGCATCGTCGAGGAGGATCGGCGTGATGTCGCGCGCAGGATCGATGCCGGAACCCTGAAGCACGATCCGCCCCATGATCGTGAACCCCGAGCCGCGCGTACCGAGGGCTACCGCACGACCGCGCAGATTGTGGACACTTCGGACCGGACTGGCGGCTGGAACGACGAACATGCCGGGCGAGGCGTCGATGGGGGCCACGACCGATAAACGATCGCCGTCGTCGCTCTGGGCAGCCAGTGCTTCGTAGGCGTACTCACCTTGCACGAGGGCGAGGTCGAGCTTGCCCGCTTTGAGCAGGGTGAGGTTCTCCGTCGAGCCCTTCGTGATCTTCGCTTCGACAACCAAACCCGGATCGACAGCGTAGACGGCGGCAATCAGCGCTCGGCCAAAGGCCGGAAATGAACCACCCGGCGTTGCCGTCCCCAAAGTCAGATGGAGCCCGGACTCGGTCTGCTGCGCCAGCGCGCGTGGGATCGTGGCGAGGCTTGCCATGCCGAATAGCACTGCGCGCCGCTGCATCATGGCCCCCCCGCACATGGGCTCGTCGTGATGGACCAGGCGCGCGGACCGAGCGGCACGCCTCGACAAACCCGATGACATCCCGTCAGATCGACGAACAAAGCCTATCGCGGGATCCAAGGTCGTACGCCAGCAAAAGCGACCTGCAATGTCCCGTGATCGATCCGGGAGGATAATGCGATGCGATGGAATGCGTTGCTGCCGGCCTTGGCCGTTACCACGACCCTGTCCTGCGTTGACGATGCAGCCGCAAGACCGCTCGCCTTCACCGGGGTCCGGCTGATCGACGGTCAATCGTCTAAACCGATCGAAGACGCGGTGCTGATCGTCGGCGGCGAGCGCATCGTCACTGCGGGTTCACGCACGACCGTCGTGGTGCCGTCCGATGCCGAGATCCGGGACCTGCATGGGCGCACGATCATGCCAGGGCTGATCTCGGACCACTCGCATGTCGGCATCGTGCACGGTGTCGACGTGGGCGCCCAAAACTACACGCGTGAGAACATCCTCGCTCAGCTCAAAGCCTACACAGCTCGGGGCGTCACCACGGTCATGGCCCTTGGGCTCAATGGGGCGATCATGCCTGAGATCCGTGCTGAGGCGCATGCCGGACGCATTCCCGGCGCCGACCTGTTCGGCGTCGATCGCGGCATTGGCGTTCCCGATGGGGGACCGCCCCAAGCGATGGTCCGCGTAAGCCCAGATCAGCTCTTCCGCCCGGCGTCCGCCGAAGAGGGCCGCGACGCGGTCCGCGCGATGAAGGAGCGCGGCACCGACATGGTGAAACTCTGGCTCGACGACTTCGGGGGCTCAGTGCCGGCCAAGATGCAGCCGGCCGTCTACGCAGCGGTGATCGACGAGGCTCATCGCCTAGGCTTGCGGGTCGCGGCGCATGTCCACGACCTCGAAGACGCGCGTGCCGTCGTCCGGGCCGGGGCGGACGTGTTGGCGCACGGCGTCCGCGACAAGCCGGTCGATCCGGACTTCGTTACGCTGCTTGAGGCTCGCCACACCTGGTACATCGCGACACTCGCCCTCGACGAAGCGACGTTCGCCTACGCCGATGCGCCGCCCTGGGCACAGACGCCCTTTGTCAGGACGGCACTCTCGCACGACCTCAAGGCTCGGTTCGACGACCCCGTTTGGCAACGTGACACGCGTTCGAGCACCAAGGCGCAGGGCGCCCGCGACTCCCTGGCCATGAACCTTGCCAATCTGAGAGTTTTGAAGGACGCTGGTGTCCGGATCGGATTCGGGACCGACAGCGGCGCGGCGCCCGAGCGGGTCCCGGGCGTGGCGGAACACCGCGAGTTGATGTTGATGGTGCAGGCCGGGTTCACGCCCATGGAAGCGTTGAACATAGCAACGTCGCAGGCTGCCGACCTTCTCGGCCTCCGCGATCGCGGCCAGCTGGAAGCCGGACGCCGTGCCGACTTCATCATCCTTTCCGCGGACCCGTCCGAGGACATTGCGAATAGCACCCGGATCATCGAGGTCTGGCAGCGCGGACGACTGCAAGAGCCAGGCTCGTCGGCTTCGCCATGATCCGGCTCCGACCCAACCTCGCCGGAACGCAGGGGGCATCCGGTTTCCGTAAGCGGACGCTTCCCCATCGGCGGGCTGGCTGAGCCCTCGTGCTGCGGCTAGACCGTGACGACGATCTTTCCGATCTGCTCGTTGCTCTCCATGAACCGGTGCGCCTCGACGATGTCATCGAGCTTGAAGGTTTTGGCGATGACCGGCTTGAGTGCCCCCGAAGCGAGGCCCTCGACGATGTACGCCTTGGCCTTCTTCAGGCGCTCCGGGTTCTTGGTGATCTCGAAGAGTTGGTAGCCGCGTACGGTCAGGTTCTTGCCGAGCAGCGAGAGGACCGGGATCGTGATGGGCGTGGTGTCGAGTGCGCCGTACTGGAAGAAGATCCCGAGGGTGCTCAAGGCATCAAGGATCTTACCGACCTCCGGTCCGCCGACCGGGTCGAAGGCGACACGGGCGCCCTTGTCGTCCGTGATCCGCATCACCTCGGCGACGAGGTCCTGCTCCTCCGTGGCGATGACGTGCGCGGCGCCATGGGCCAGGAGCTCGTCGCGCTTGCTGCTGCGCCGGGTCAACGCAACGGGAATGGCGCCTAGGGCCTTTGTCATCTGGATGGCTGCGAGCCCGACGCTGCTGGACGCGGCGCGGATCAGCACCGTCTCGCCGGCCTTGACGTCGGCGATGTCGACCAAGGCGCCGTAGGCAGTCGTGAACATCATCCAGGCGGCGGCCGCCTCCTCCCAGGACAGCGTGTCCGGGTGCTTCACGACACCAATGGCCGGTGCGTTCACGAGTTCACCGTGGAGGCCATACTCCCCCAGCATGAAGCAGGGGACCACGCTGACGGCATCGCCGATTGCAAAGCCCTGGATCTCCGGTCCAAGTGCCTCGACGGTGCCCGCGGCCTCGTACCCGAGGATGGCCGGAAAGGTCGGCTCGGTGACGTACTGGCCGGTCCGGAACATCACCTCGGCGCGGTTCAGCCCCATCGCCCTGACCCTGATCTGGACCTCGCCGGCCTTTGGCGCCGGTACCGTGACGTCCTCGACCTTAAGGACGTCGGGTGCGCCGATCTCATGGAATCGTACGATGCGCGTCATGAGCCGTTTCCTGTCGCCGATGCCATTCCCTCGCATCGGGAATGGGCTGGTGTCTCGAACCTAGGGGTGGGAGACTGCTGCGATAACCTGCTAGTTTCAGCGCGCGGTGCTGAATGAGACAGAACAATGCGCGCGAGCGAACTCGGTGAGATGTCGACCTTCCTGGCGGTCGCCAGGTATCGCAGCTTCCGCAAGGCCGCGACGGAGCGCGGCGTCGCTTCCTCGGCGGTCAGCCATGCCATCCGCAGTCTTGAGGAGCGCATCGGCGTTCGGTTGCTCCAGCGTACGACCCGATCCGTCGCCCTGACCGACGCGGGCGAACGCTTCCTAGCCGAGCTTTTACCCGCCTTCGAGCAGATCGCGAGGGCCCAGGAGAGCCTGAACACCTTTCGGGAGACGCCGTTCGGCACCGTTCGGATCAACCTGCCGACCTCGATTGCCCCCTTCCTACTGCGCGACGTCATGGTCGCGCTGATCGAGGAGAACCCAGGTCTGAAGCTCGACGTCGTGGCGACCGACCGCCTGATCGACATCGTCGAGGAGGGCTTCGACGCCGGCATTCGGTTCGGCGAGGTCCTGTCCCGGGACATGGTCGCCGTCCGGATCGGCCCGGTGCAGCGTCTCGTCGTGGTGGGCTCGCCGGATTACCTGAGTAAGAACCCGCGTCCGGAGCACCCGCGCGACCTCGCCCGCCACATCGGCATCCGGTACCGCTTCCCCAGCGGCAAGATGTTCAACTGGCGGTTCGAGCGGGGGGGCGAGGCTATCGAGGTCGAAGTCGACGGCCCGATCACCCTCGATGACCAGGGCCTGATGATCGAGGTGGCCACCAAGGGAGGCGGCCTCGCCTACGTTTGGGAGGATCGCGCCAGGCCGTACCTCGATGCCGGGACGCTGGTCCTGTGTTTAGAGGATTGGTGCCCAGTGAAGGGCGACCTATTCCTCTACTATCCGAGCCGGCGGCATGTCTCCGGAGGTCTCAGGGTCCTAGTTGATCGCATGAGGATTTGATGTCGAGGACGGAATGAACTGAGGTGGCGGGGGATGCGTGAGATGGTGGTCGCTTCGGCGAAGATCTTACCGAAAGTGGACTGGCTAAAATCCACCTTGAGTGGTCATCCCGCTTCCGACTCAACCAGGCTGCGTCGAACGCGTGTCCCCGCCTCCCGAAACCGGCCATGCCCCAGATACGCATTGGTCCCGGCTTGGGGTGGCAAGCAGATCCATCAAACGCTACCGAGGATGCTGCTGGTGGCCATTCCGCCTTTTACTGAACGACGCCCACACCATGACCTCGCCGAGCGATAGCAGACCTACGGTCACCGTTCTGATCTCCGGGGGCTTCGAGCTAGCCTATCGAAAGGCGATCCCGGACTTCGAGCAGGAGACAGGCATCAAGATCGAGACGCGGTCGGGGGCCTCGCAAGGAAGTGGCCCGAAGACGATACGCTACCAGCTTGACCATGGTGCCGAGGTCGATGTCGTCATCCTGTCCAACGAAGGGCTTCATGAACTCATCGACGCGAACCTGATCGCCGAGGGCTCGATTGCCGAACTTGCGACCGCCCCCCTCGCGGCTGCCGTGCAGACGGGCGCGCCGAGGTCCGATGTCAGTTCAGTTGCGGCGCTCACCCAGACCTTACTGGATGCCCGCCTCGTCGTGATGCCGGCCAGCACCAGTGGCCTCTTCATCCAAAGGGAAATCCTTCCAGCGCTCGGCGTCGCCGACAAAGTTCGTTTGAAGGTCTATCCACGAGGAACGGACTCTGCCGCCGCGCTGGCAGCAGGCGAGGCTGATCTTGCGTTGGGTCCCATCAGCGAACTCGTCAATATTCCTGGCGTCGAGCCGGTTGGGGTTCTTCCTGACGAGGTTCAACTCGTCCAAACGTTCAGCGCAGCAATGAGGGCGACGGCCAAAAACCCGGATCTGGCGAAACAGCTGATTGCTTTTCTACAGTCCGACAAGGCCGAAGCCGCGGTGAGACAAGTCGGGATGGAGCCGCTCCGGTCAGGTCGTGGATAGCCTGCCTAGGATGCTGAGTCGTCTGCTTCGATGCTTATGCCCTTCAAGAGCAGACCGGCAGAAATCCTGAAGAGTTTCGGGCGCCGCGAGGCGTACGAAAGTCGTGGAAGAACGAACCCGCGGGATGGCGGGCGCAGAGCTATGGGGATTTGGGCAGACCGTCGACCCCAGCGAGGGACGGAAGGCGTGTGA
>NZ_VRVF01000117.1:0-8346 GCF_008040045.1 Methylobacterium sp. WL8
CCGCCGAGCGACCCGGCACCACCGCCGCCACCGCCTTGACCGCCTGCGAGGCCGGGGGCGCGGACGTTGCCTCCGGCGCCCCCGGTACCGCCTCCGGCGCCCCCGGTACCGTCGTTGATCCCGGTTGGCCCATTAGCGGCGTTCCCACCAACCTGGGTCGGAAGCTGACCGCCGCCACCGCCACCGCCGCCAGCATCGTTTCCGCTACCGCCGGCACCACCCAG
This sequence comes from Methylobacterium sp. WL8, assembly GCF_008040045.1. NCBI lineage: Bacteria > Pseudomonadati > Pseudomonadota > Alphaproteobacteria > Hyphomicrobiales > Methylobacteriaceae > Methylobacterium > Methylobacterium sp. WL8. The sequence continues at coordinate 225 of NZ_VRVF01000117.1, forward strand.
GCCGCCGCCGCCGCCGCCGGAGAAAGCTCCTCCGAGCCCAGCCGTACTCTCGCCTCGGCCACCCGTAGCGTATGAGGTCGGAAGCGAGACGCTCGCCAGCGTCACGTTCGCCCCGGCCGCGACGAACACGGCTCCTCCTGCGCCGAGGCCACCGCCGCCGCCGCCGCCGCCGACCGCCCCGTTCCCGCCGGCCCCGCCGATCGCGTTACCGCCGTCGAGCGTCAGCGATCGGATCGTGGCCGCAACAGATGCCGAACCGTTCCCGACGAAGAAGATGCGGGTTCCGGTGGTGGAGCTCGTCGCCCCGCCGCTGACGGTGATCGCGTTAGCGCCGCCGTCGATGACGATGTTGTTCCCCACGATGAGTGGCAATGCGCTAGCCAGCGTGATCGTTTGGTTCGCGATGCCGAAGGTGATCGTCGTGCCCGCGTTGGCGTTGGCGTAGACGATGGCGTCGCGCAGCGAGACGTTCGCGCCGCCCAGAGTATCCGCGTTCGTGGTGACGACGCAGGACGTGCCGCCACACGCGGCCTGAGCGGCGCCGATACCGGAAATCCCGACTCCGACAAGCGCTGCCGCGATCACCAGACGCCGCCGTCCGGTCCGCGCTGCCGGCCGCACCTTGCGCGCCCGCGCCGAGCGCAGCGGGTTTAGACGGGTCAGCAGCGAGGCCGGCGTCTCAATGGCGAGGGTCAGCAGGCGGGCGATCCGCTCGCGGATAAGGGACGCTGAGGCGGCCAGGTGCAGCACGGTCGGCTGCTCGGTGGTCCGGATCGAGATCCCCACCAGCGCTGTCGAGGCCACGTACGCCCGATGCAGCGCGCGCCCGTTCGATGTCCGCTGTGCCATGTGCCTACCCCTACGCAATCGGATCGTGGCCTCTTCGGCCTGTTGTCCTACGGTATAGCGGTTCGGCTGACGTTGTCCTTGTACGTGCGTCCCAAACTGTAGGGGAAACTTAGTTCCCACGTGACAGCGACTAATTTGCAACGAGACAATCACGGCCGCGTGACCTGCAGACGTTCAGCCGCCTTAGTTATCCCTTGACTCTAGAGAGGAATTGATAAGCCAACGGCTATATGCACGCATAAGTTGAAGGGATGCAGAAATCTGCGAGGGCTATCGCGTACAACGTAGAGGCATTCGTACCGTCATTGGCGATGCTTCGGTTCACCATGGGCCAATGCCGAGCATGAAGGTCGAGCGCAGCCTAGGTCATCGATCATAGCTACAGGTACTGCCAGACCATCCTTAGCGGCGTGGACCTGCTACCATCGAATGATCGACCCTGACCGTCCAGCACAAGCCGTTGGCGTCATACGAACCGAGGCGTCCATATCGCGAGAAACCTGCTACCAGCAGCGATCAGGATGAGGGCGCCGGTCATCGCGCTTCGCGAAAAGCTGCTTAACGGGAGAGACCTGTTCGCGGCATGATCTGAACACGGCAACAGGTAATTTGGGAGATGCGCATCACCATGTCGTGATTGACACGTCCATGCGAGCACTTTAAAAGTCCCGCCCCGCGGCTCGTAAAATCTGAAGCAATAGTCTGCAATATGACCGATAAGCCGGATTTTTTGTTTCTACATGGTAACTGCGAACTGCTCATTGCGGTCATGGCGTTCATCGATAGCCATTTGGGAGATAGAAATTTAAATCCTAAGCTCATCCAAGACCACTTCGAGATTGGGCGATCGACCTTGTACAGGATCTTGGAACAATCAGGGGGTGTTAGAGAAATCATCCTCAGGCGTCGCCTCAATAAGTCCATCGAATTGCTCTTTGTCGACATAATGGCGTTTGGCGACCTCAAGAAAATTGCAAAGGAAGCTGGATTTTCGTCACAACACCATTTCAGTCGGACGTTTGCAGCACGCTACGGGGTCCCACCCCAGAAATTTCGCGTCCTGGCGCGTGAGCAAGCGAAACGCCGGGAGGCAGCGCAACGTCGCAAGGTGAAGAAGGCTGCAGGCGCGCCTCGTAACTCGGCAGTTGGATAGACGACGGCGCAGTTAGCCTCGAAGGAGCCTCCATCGAGTCGAGGGCATCAGTGCTCCGTGACGTGACGTGCCGCCCACTCGTCGGCCGTCAGTTCAGGTCCGGTCACGCAGAGGACACCGTTCGTGACGATGCCGAGACCATCGGCGACCCATGCCTGCCAGTCCTCGACGTGGATGTCAGGCCCGTCGCCTGGGGGGCGATCGGTGAGGATCAGATCAGGGGTGCCTCCGTGGCGACCGCTCTTGACACGAGAAAGGCGAGGGCGGAAATTTCAGTCCTCAATGGAAGCTCCCCTGGGCGGGGCCATGGGTTGCGGCCCATTCCTCGGCCGTCGGGACCGGAGACGGCAAGGTGTAGACGTGAACGGCTCGGCTGGCGCGGCCATCGGCAACCCATGTCCGCCAGTCCAGTACGGCCTGTGCGATGACGCTCTCAGCCTATACTTCTACGGACTTCGACGAATGCCTGTCAGGTGTGCGAGATCGAGCCCATCGTAACGTATGCGTCGCATCTGCTCCTGAAGTACCGGGGCGGTGATGCGTCCGCTTCCGTAGTGTTCTTCCATCCCACCTCGAACCCAACCACCAAGAGCCGTTACGACATCGGGCGGCACGCTCGCTTCGCGCATCGCATCCCGGAAAGTATGCCGGAACGAATGGAAGGCATTGCGTTCGCGCTTTACCTCCGCCGCGGCAAGGAAGCGCGAGAACCACTTCGAGAACGGGCTGAAGTAACCTTCGCCGCCGCGCACGATGTCGGGGAACAGCCTCTCAGCGCCGGCCTTGCCCATCCTCTCCACGTACTGGACGAAGCCAATCCGCTCCAGCATCGGATGCACAGGCACGTACCGCTCGCCTGCCTCCGTCTTCACGCGCTTGCGATCGGCTTCGTCAACGTCGTCGCTGTCCGCTGCGATGAAGATGCAAACGACGCCCTGGAATAGGCGCACGTCCTCCGTGCGGAGCTGTGCAATCTCGCCCTGCCGCATGCCGGTATAAAGCCCCACCAGCGGTATCCAGAAGCGCCCGCGGCGAGGCCGGCTCGGGCCCGGCTTGGCGTAGCCGTTCTCATCGTCCACGCAGCCGGCGTAGAGAGGCGCCTGGAAGATCTTGGTCAGCTCCGCAGCGGTGAACGGATCGCGGCGGCCACGCTTCTTGATGCCCTTGATCGCGAGCCGTTTGGCCGGGTTTTGGGTGATCCATCCCTCGCTTTCAGCGTAGTTGAAGAGCATCGCTAAAGCATCAAGGTAATGGTTGATCGTGCTTGGACGCAGACGATCGGTCTCCAGTTTCGCTAACTTGGCGATATCTACTAAGGCCTTGCCAGGAAAGCGTTTGGTTGCGTTCGGCGGCAGCGCTTGGACTGTCGCCCGGAATGCCTTACACTCCTCTCGATCGATCTCACGAATAGGCCGATCCGCGCCAAACATTTCGCTCGCGAGCCGGAAGACCGATGCGTAAGTTTGCTGAAGCTTGGTGATCTGCCCGGTCCGCTCGGGCTCCGCTCGGAACGCCGCGATGACCTGGGCCAAAGTCTTGCCGTTCGCCTCGACACGCGGCCGGAACACCGGATCGAACGCCACATCTTGGTAGTTGCCTGACAGTCGTGCCCTGCTCCGATGTACGTCTTCCAGCCGCGCCCTGCGCAGTAGGGCCAAGAGCTGCCGAAATTGCGCGGAGGCTGCGTCCTCACGCGACACCACGAACAGCATCGGCGATCCGGCAGCGCGGATCGGGTTGAGCCGGCGCCGGAGCAAACGAACGTCGTTGGTCCAAAGGAGTTGGATCGCGATCTGGTAGGACGCATCCACGCCCAGGTCGTCTGGATGGTGCAGCGCGCCCTCTTCCTGATCCAGGTTGATCAGCGCTTCATCCTGACCGAGGGGCATCACCATCCCATGCCGTCGCTCTCCCTCGGCAGCCAGGGTCTCGAACCACGCCGCCGCCATTTGCTCGATGGCTGCCTCGCTGAGCGAGGTCAGGGCGACGCTCCCGACCGTATCGCAGGCGTTGGATGCCGCCCGATCACGGACAGCCCGGCATTGCTTGTCGAAGGCGTCCGCCTCGTCCCGTACTCGGCGCTTCGCTTCCGCCAGATCGGCGGTCCCCAGGCTCTTGGTGATCTCCCTCTTGCCGAATTGGGCAACGAGGTCGAGCGGGACCCTCGTTCGGAACTGCCAGTTCGCTGTGCCCTTGCGACGCGCAAGGTATGTGTGCCGACCCACGTCCTTCATGCCTCCTGCGTACACTCGTGTGTAGCAGTCGCCCAGTCGTAAACCGTTGATTTCGGTGCACTTCGTGGCATATCAGCCACTTAGCAGAATGCTGGCGGAAGAGGTGGGATTCGAACCCACGGTGGAGTTGCCCCCACGGCGGTTTTCAAGACCGCTGCCTTAAACCACTCGGCCACCCTTCCGGCGGGAGGGGTTGTAGCCGAATTTGCGGCCGGCGGACATCTCGAAAAATCGGGTCAGGGGGCCAAGCGCGCGAGGCGGTCGAGGAGGGCGCGGTCGTGGAGGAGGGCCATGCGCTCCTTGGGGCCGAGCCAGGTGCGGGCCTCGTCGAGGGTCTCGGCCTCCACGACCTTGGCCTGGGCCAGCGTGTGGTCGACGTCGACACTCCCGCGGGGGCGCGGCTCGGCGCTCGGCAGCATGCGGGTGTGGGCCTCGGCGAGGCCCGGGTCGGCGTGGAGCGTTGCGAGGGCGTCGGCCTCGTCGAGGCCGCGGGCCTGGTTGCGGGCGGCCAGCGCGCCGGCGCGGATGGCGATCGGCGGCGGGGCGCGCTCCTCCGGCGTCATCAGCAGGCCGCGACGCTTGAGGGCGAGGCCGAGCGCCAGCTGCCCGCTCGCCCAGGAGATCGGGATCGCGAGGACGAGGCCGAGGATCGTCGGCGCCATCCAGAGGAACAGCGACGTGGCGATCGCGAAGGCGGCGACGCCTGAGACCAGGCCCAACGCCGTATGCCAGCGGTGGCGGCGGACGATGTCGGCGAACGGGATCGATCCGTCGTCGCGGCGCTGCGGGTTCCAGCCGGTGTCGCGCCCGGCGAGGATGCTGAACACCGAGCCCGACTGGATCACCATCGCGATCGGCGCGATCAGCGCGGACAGCAGGATCTCGATGAGGCAGGACGCGACCAGCCGTCCGGCGCCGCCGCAGGCCCGGCGCACCGGGCCGTCGATCAGCGCCAGGAGGAGGCCGAGGAACTTCGGCGCCAGCAGGATGCCCATGGTCAGCCCGAAGAGCTGCAGCGCGCGCACCGGATCGAAGCGCGGGAACACCGGGTAGAGCCCGAACTCGGTGGTGAAGTATTCGGGCTTCACGTAGGCCGTCTGCAGCACCAGCGCGATGCCGACCACGAGCTGGCACAGCCAGAACGGCGAGGCGGCGTAGCCGGCGATGCCGGTGGCGAAGTGCTGGCGCGAGGCCGGCTTCAGCCCCGCCGCCCCGATGATCCGCGCATGCTGGAGGTTGCCCTGCGCCCAGCGCCGGTCGCGCACCGCCACGTCGATCAGCGAGGGCGGGCTCTCCTCGTAGGAGCCCGGCAGCGTCGGCAGCATGTACACCGCCCAGCCGGCGCGGCGGATCAGGGCGGCCTCCACGAAGTCGTGGCTGAGCACGTGACCGCCGAAGGGCGGTTTCCCGGGGAGGTCCGGCAGGCCGCAGGCGGCGGCGAAGGCCTTCGTGCGGATGATCGCGTTGTGGCCCCAATAGTTGCCGTCGCGGCCCGACCAGTGGCCGAGGCCGGTGGCGATCACCGGCCCGTAGATGCGGGCGGCGAACTGGGTCACCCGGGCGAACAGCGTGTTGCGGTTGATGATGAGCGGCAGCGTCTGAACGATGCCGGCATCCGGGTCGGCCTCCATCGCGCCGGCGAGCCGCACGACGCTGTCGCCGGTCATCAGGCTGTCGGCGTCGAGCACCAGCATGTGGTCGTAGGCGCCGCCCCAGCGGGTGACGAAGTCGCCGATGTTGCCGGCCTTGCGGTGGTGGTTCTTCCGGCGGTGGCGGTAGTACAGGCGGGCGTCGGGGCCGAGCGCGTCCCGCAGCGCCAGAAAGGCGCGCTCCTCCGCGATCCAGGCGTCGGCTTGCGTCGAATCCGAGAGCACGAACCAGTCGAAGGCGGGCCCGAGGCCGGTCGCGTCGACGGCCTCCCGCATCGCCTCGATCGCGGCGAAGGTGCGGGCGGTGCCCTCGTTGTAGACCGGCATCAGGATCGCGGTGCGGGTAGCGAGGCCCGCCGGCACCGGCGGCAGGCGCGGGCGGCGCAGCAGCACGGCGAAGCCCAGGATCGCGCTGGTGAAGGCGAGCGCGATCCACGAGAAGGTCAGAAGGAACAAGGCCACGAGCACGTACTGCAGGGCGGTGGGCGACCCTGAGACCGACACCGTCTCGTACATCTGCCAGCCGCCGTAGCCGGTCAGCAAAATCGCGCCGCCGAAGACGAGGAGGCGCGCGGCGTGGGGCCGCGCATGGTGGCGCGACGGCCGGTGCGCGAGCGCCGGATCCCAGGCAGCCAGGCTCTGCACCGGCATCGGGAGGGGCGATTCCAGGGGCAGGGCGTCCGCGAAGGCCGTCCCGGAGGGGCGGTCCGGCGGGGCGTCGCGCCGTGCGGCCGCGGGGAGGGCGGAAACGTCGTCCATGCGCACGGCCTTCGATCGATTCTCGTCTGCGGGTCTCGCGTGGGGCGCCGAGGCGGTCTTGCGGACCCCGGCGCGCCCGGCGGGCTTCTACGACGTCCAGCGGTAGAGCCAGGTCTCGGTCACCGGCCGGCCCGCCCGAACCAGGGCGAGGCGCAGCTCGCTCGCCCGCTCGCTGCCGGGATCGAGCTCGAAGGCGACCCGAACGGTCCTGCGCTCCGGGTAGCTGAAAAACTGCTGCCGGGCGATGCTGCCGGGAGACGCCGCCAGGGCGATGTCGAGGCCGCCCTCGGCAAACAGCCCGTCGCCGGTGAAGTCCACCAGGAACAGGCGGCGCGTGCCCGCGCTCCCGCGCCCGCTGCGGGTGCCCGTCACGCTTGCCGGCGGCGCGGCGGCGGGCGCCTGCCAGCACCAATGCTGGCGGTAGCGGAAGGTGGTCTCCGAGCCGGCGGCGACGGCCTCCTTCGGGCGCCAATAGGCCAGCACGTTCTCGTTGAACTCGGAATCGCTCGGGATCTCGATCAGCGTCACCGCGCCGTCGGCCCAGGCGTCGGCGGGCTCGAGCCAGAGCGAGGGGCGCCACTCCCAGTGCTGCACGTCGTCCTCGAAATCCTCGTAGGTGCGCGCCCGCTGCATCAGGCCGAACCCCTTCGGGTTCTGATCGACGAAGGACGAGATCTGCAGCGCGTCCGGGTTGTGGACCGGGCGCCAGATCGCCTCGCCGGCCCCGTTGCGGATCTGCAGGCCGCCGGCCGAGAAGGCGGCGGCGCGGGCGTCGTCGACGCGGCGCCGGTCCTCGGGGCCGAACAGGTAGCTCGCCTGCATGCCGCCGAGGCCGAGGTGGTCGATCGCCTTGCGGGCGAAGATCGTGGTCTCGATCTCGGTGGTCGAGGCCTCGGTGCCGGGGCGGAGCACCATCCGCAGTGCACCGGAGGCGGAGTCGGAATCGATCAACGCGTGCAGGACGAGGGCGCCGTCGGCCGGGCGCTCGATGAACACCGCGCGGAACACCGGGAACTCCTCGCCCCGAGCGTCGGCCGGCCGCAGCGTCAAAGCCCGGGCGTTGATGCCAAAACCCTGGCCCTTGGCGACGAGGCGGAAGAACGAGGCGCCCTGGAACACGGCGAAGTCCGACAGGTCGGGTCCGTCGGGAAAGCGGGCGCGCAGGCGGAACCCCGAGAAGCCCGGATCCTCCGAGAACTCCGGCAGCGCGAACCCGCCGGTGTCGAAGCGCGCCGGGTCGTAGGCGACCGGCCGGACCTGGCCGTCCTCCACTAGGAACAGCGCGACGCGGCCGGTGAAGATCGCGCCGCGATGCAGCGGCTCGATGGTGAAGCCGAGGTCGTCGCCGGCCCAGATCGCCGCGGCGGGCTTCGTGCGGATGGCGCCGTACTGCTCGCGACTGAGGCCCTTCAGGCTGGCCGGGAGGTCGTCGGTGCGGGGGGCGGCGTAGGGGGCCTTGGCGAGCGCCCGGGCGAGGT
>NZ_VRVF01000118.1:0-8330 GCF_008040045.1 Methylobacterium sp. WL8
GAAGTAAAGTTGCCACAACAATAGCAAAGGTCGTACCAACATTTACCCGTTTAAAGTAAATCGTTTCCGTCCAATTACATCGCCGCGCCAAAATACATGTTCTGAGGGAATACGCGCAAAGAAAAACCGCGAATGTCATAATTAAAAATAATACGATCCCGGAGGCCGTACGAGGGTCATGAATAGAGACAGCCTCAGTCGGATATAACAGAGCCAAGAACAGAGAAACGATTCCTCCAGAAACTGCGGCCAAGCCAAATCCGAGCAATCCTTTGATTGGCAAAGGTGGATCACAAGGGGATCGTAAAGCGATGATGTTTCCTTGATATATCGCAGCTACAATAATGCCGAGGTAGAGAGCTGAGTCAGAGATGCGTTGAGAGAAGTCGATTAGGCGGCCTATGCCAAAAACCGTACAGTAAGCAAGGCTTACCCCGAACCCTAAAATTAAAGTCTGCATTAGCCACTGGCTTACAACGGCAAAGAGGTCTGCAGCTTGCGAGCTCGGCATGGTAGCCTCACCGTCTGGCTGGCGGGCCTCCCCTTCGGGCGTTTGAGTCGACACCAGTTCCACCTCAGCAACGTCTCTGAGATCACGACCAAGTACGATAGCCACAGCAATTAAGTGAGAAACTAGGTGCTGATCGCTCCCGTTCCTCATCCGCCGAAGAGTACGAGCTGTGAAGCTGGCAGGCACTTTTCCCTGAGCCTTGAGCTCCTTGGAAATGGTTTCGAGCGCATCGTCCGAGACCCCGTCCGTCAGCTCCGTCAGCCTGTCTCTCCGTGGTCTGAGACTAGCTCGAAGCGTGAATTCATAGCCTCCGCGGCTTAGATATTCGGTCCAATCGATCTGAGCCTGCACCCGGTCACCGTCGGTCATTCTTCCCCACTGTCGAGAGAGCAGGAAGTGGGTTTATGCGGACTGTCCGGTCTGCTCAACCGGCCAATCCGATCTCCGTACCCTAGCAGTCAACGCCAAGCGTAGCTGCTGTCCGCACTGTCCGCTATCAAGACGACCACGATGGCGATGCCTTGACCAAACGTGCTCAAGTTCCGGCTTTTTGTCAGAGGCTAACAGGTCGCTGACTACGTGGCCCAAACCCACTCGCACGCTCCTTCAAAGCGGACTGTCCGGAACTGGTATCGGCCAGTCCGGATCCGGAGGTTGTGACCTGCGGATCGCAGCCTCATCCTTCCTGTTGTGCAGCCAGCTGGGCAAGAAATTCGACAAGGTCCAGTGTCCACATACGAGGAGACACATCATGTTCATGAACACGCTACGCACTGCCATTCTGGCAGTAGCAGCAGCCAATATAATCTCCGTATCAGTCGGAGCCGCCCAAGCCGGGAGCGCTCACTGGACATGGGTTGATCCAGGCAATGACGCACGTGTCGTTGACTCCTTCGGTGCCCCTGGCAGCTCGGTCTGCGTTCAGGCGGTAGATGCGGCTACACACAAGCCAACAACCGTCCGGCTATGGCGGAACGCAATTCCGGGGGGGCAGAAGGACCTGGACAACATGACGGGATCCAGGAACCTAACCACGAAAGGAGGCCGTTACAGCGTTTTCGTGAGGAACACCTCCGGCCGCCCTGTGTATGCCGGCCCCTGCTCGGCCAACGTCGGCAGGCTCCCTGCTACCGCCGAAAAACTTTAACCATTCACCAGATGGCACAGGCGCACGTGAACTGCGCCTGCGCTCGCTTTAACCCGAACGAGATCATTGCTAGGCCTCGCCGTCGGCGACCTGATGCCCACACGAGCAGGTTCTATGAAGGCTCGGTTTCATGCTTTTGAGCCGGAGATGATTGAAGGGCCAGTTTACGCCTGCGGGGACATACACGGCAGGCTCGACCTACTTGAGGAGTTTCTGGCCTGGGTCGCAGAAGATGCTCAAGGCCCAGCGTCAGTTGTGTTTCTTGGCGACTACATCGACCGTGGTCCACACTCACGGCAGGTGATCGAAAAGTTAATAGCTGGGCCCAGCCGCCGCGGTGAGCGGTGGTATCCGATCAAAGGCAACCACGAAGCAATGATGGTCGCGGCTTGGAGGTATCATACAGATTTTCACATCAGGAACTGGATGGTATGCGGCGCATCCGCTACATTACGCTCCTACGGTACAGGGAACATCCGCAGTATCCCTGAATCGCACATCCGCTTCCTTGAGGATTTACCTCTCGGCTTAGATGACGGCGAAAGGCTCTACGTCCATGCTGGAGTGAGACCAGGTGTCCCATTGTGGCGTCAACTCGAACATGATCTCCTATGGATCCGGGAGCCCTTCCTTTCTGAAGCTCACGGCATCGAGCGCGTGGTTGTACACGGCCACACGCCGGAGTTTTGGCCGATCGTTCTTCCGCAAAGAGTTGGTTTAGACATCGGAGGATATAGAACTGGTTCTATTGCTGGAGCACGCTTTGACCTCTTGGTACCAGAGGCACGCCTTTGGATTGGCAGCCAAACTTACACAATAAATAATTTGAACTTATAGAAAAGCATTATCATCGAAGTTGCGTTTCTAAAATTAGATGAATTTTTAATCATTCGGGCAGTAATTATTTATGCGCGAAAGGAGGCATTGGCGTGCCGTGGATTAGCAAAGTTAGCTGCAACAAATTCTATGCGGCAATTTTTATTCTTATTATGCAATCATCGCTGGCTAATTCAGCGCAAATTGGATGTAAATGCATTGCGTCTAGTGGTGGATGCCAGCTTAAAATTTACGATGATGCCGCTGAAAACCCTAGACAGGAATGGATCCAAGATTACTATAAATCTCCTGGTCGAAATCATAGCGATGAGGAACTCGCGCTGGCCTGCTGGAGAAAACGAGACGTTCCAAATTTAGGAGATGGCCTCTGCTGCTCTATCTTACAAAACGAGGAAGATGCAAAAAGATTTTTTTCAGGTAAACTGAGGAAATAGTCTATTATCTGCATAGATACTTCTTCTACGACGTCGGTGCCGCGCTGCGCCTCGCCTTGGGCCGAACCGAGGAACCCTCAGTCGTCTCGCCGAGCTCGACTTTGCGCATTTTTTGATGGCCGCCGCTGAGTCAATTTCGGCCGGCTCCGGCTTCCCTAAGCAGGCAATCTGCTTTGGGAGTAACGGCAATGATCAGCCCTATCTTTGATCGCCGATCAGCGGGCTGGCTGGCTCCCTTCCGGGTGCTGTTCACGCATCCGACATGGCAGCGCGTCCTCGTACTGGTCGAGGTAGCGGTTTTAACGCCCCACCGTCGAACGATCAGCGCGGCGCTTCGCGCCACCGGTAAAAGCGACGGTGCCGATTTCGGGCTCTATCACGCCGTGCTGAACCGATGTCACTGGTCCGCGCTGACTGCCGCCCGCATCTTGTTCCTGATGCTGGTTGACCGGTTTGCAGCTTCGGGATCCGTCGTGATCGGTCTCGACGACACCATCGAGTGGCGATGGGGTGCCAAGATCGAGGCTCGTGGCATCTACAGGGATCCCGTGCGGTCGAGCCATGGTCACTTCGTCAAGGCCAGCGGACTGCGCTGGCTGTCAGCCATGCTGCTGGTGCCGGTTCCCTGGGCGGGGCGCGTCTGGGCGTTACCCTTCCTCACTGTGCTGATGGCGTCGGAACGTGCCGCACCGATGCGCGGGGTCAGGCACAACACGCTGGTCGATGGCGCCCGCCAGATGATGCTGCAGATTGCCCGCTGGCTGCCGGACCGCCCCATCGTCATCGTGGCGGACAGCGCGTTCTCCGCCATCGATCTGCTGGCTGCGGTGCGAACCCGCGTGAGCGTCGTGACTCGGATCAGGTTCGATGCCCGTCTGTTCGCTCCCGCGGCACCACGTGAGGCCCGCACGATCGGGCGACCACGGCGCAACGGCGAGCCGCTCCCGACATTGGCCGAGCGCCTTCTCGACCCGCAAACGACCTGGAAGACCCTGATCGTCCAGGGCTGGTATGGCGGAACCGAGCGACGCGTGGAGGTCACGACCGGCGTCGCGGTGTGGAGCCACCCAGGTCGACCAATCGTGCCGCTGCGATGGCTTCTGGTGCGCGACCCCCTCGGCCTCTTCAAGCCGCAAGCTTTCCTCTGCACCGATCAATGCGCCAGCCCTGAAGATATCCTGTCCTGGTTCGTCCGACGCTGGACCATCGAGGTCACCTTCGCCGAAGTCCGTCGGCACCTTGGCGTCGAGACGCAGCGGCAGTGGTCCGATTGCGCCATCGCCCGAACAACACCGGTGCTGCTCGGTCTCTACGCCCTCGTCACCGTCTGGGCTGACGATCTTCATCAATCACAGGCACTCGTGGTGCGATCCGCCAAGTGGTACCGCAAGACGACCCTGACCTTCACCAACGCCATTGCAGCCGTTCGGCGTCAGATATGGGCCGATGCAGCTTTCAGGATATCTCCGGAACGAATCGATAACTCACAAATACCCACACACATCTGCAACCGCCTCACAGATATTGCCTGCTACGCCGCCTAAATTGCGCAAAGTCGAGCTGAGAGTCCTCTCTGATTGGGGTTCGTGAGGCAAGCTTCTCCTGATCGACGTTTTCGGGTTCCGGCTGTATCGCTTCCGCGGGTCACGCGCTTCTCTTCGCGGTCGGCGCGAGGCCGCCGCATGATGGGGTTAGGAGAGCGACGCGTCTCAATCTGTTTCACGACCTGGTCTGCTGACGCGGACCGGTTCGGGACTCTCAACGAGATCGCCTCACCCATCGTCCCCACGGGAACGATCCGGGTCACCCTCGCGGGTGAAGTCTGGCCTGCCGTCGTCCAGTTCGCTTCAGCAGGCGTGTCTCGATCATGCGGCTGCGACGGCCGCTGCCGGCTCCTTGCCGAAGCGGAACTCGGTCCCGTCGCTCCACATCCGATGGAGGATGACGGCGAGCTTGCGCGCAACCGCCACGCGGGCCCGCGCCATGCCACGGTGTCTGGCGACCTGCATCCCCCAGGCGCGCAGGCTCGACCATTTGCGCGACCGCGTCAGCAGGGAATGGGCCGCCTCGTAGAGCGCGGTACGGGCCAGTTCGTCGCCGCAGCGGCTGACCTTGCCCTGGATGTCGGTCTCGCCCGACTGGTAGCGAGACGGTGTCAGGCGCGAGATGCGCCCCGACGTTCCGGGACTGTCGGAACCGCTCCGGCTCATCATGGTGGCGCGGAAGGCCAGCGCGGTGATCGGGCCGACGCCCGGCACACTAATCAGCCGCCGGCAGACCGCCTCGCCGCGCACGATGGTGAGGACCTGCCGGGTCAGCCGATCGAGCTGCTCCAGCATCGTGGCCAGGATCGCCAGCAGGGGCGTGACGAGCGGCAGGATCAGGGGTTCGTCGGCCGCCATCTCGCGCACCCGCCCGGCAAAGGCGGCACGGGCCGGGGTGCCGAGCTTGATCCCGCCCTCGCGCAGGATCGCCCGCACCACGTTCTCGATGGCTCGCATCTCGTTGAGCACGGTGCGCCGCGCCACCAGCAGCGAACGCCAGAGCCGGGACTGGCGCGACTTGACGTGAACCTGCCGGTACCAGCCCGTGCGCATGATCTGGGCAAGCGCGCGGGCATCGTTGCGGTCGGTCTTGTTGGGCATCGTCTTCATGGCCGCGTTGGCGAGCCGCGTCTCGATGCAGACCGCCGGTAGACCCACTGCCCGAAGCTCGTCGTGCAGCCACGCTGTCAGCGAGCACGCCTCCAGGCCGATGCGCTCCAGCGGAAGGCCGAGCCCCGCCAGGGCGGCTACGAGCGGCTCCGGCTCGCTGGCGGTTCGCAACTCCTTGGTGAGCCGTCCCGTCTCATCGACCACGCAGATTGTGGTCTCTTCCAGGGAGACGTCGAGTCCGGCAAAGTAGGTCATGGCTGCTCCTTCCTGATGCTGTGGCGATCCGACATCGACCACGATCTCACATCTCGATAGGAGCAGCCGCCGTCAGCGGAACCGCGGCCTGATCCCAATCACCCCATCTGAACCGGTCCGCGTCAGCAGACCAGGTCGTGAAACAGATTGAGACGCGTCGCTCTCCTAACCCCATCATGCGGCGGCCTCGCGCCGACCGCGAAGAGAAGCGCGTGACCCGCGGAAGCGATACAGCCGGAACCCGAAAACGTCGATCAGGAGAAGCTTGCCTCACGAACCCCAATCAGAGAGGACTCTAAGCTCGACTTTGGCCATTTTGACCGGTCGTGGAACGCGCTGGGTGACGAAGCGGGCGTGATGGATAGGCTGATGGTGTCCCTCGCCAGAAACGCCTCATGCCGCACCTGCCTGCCCGCTTCGCGCGGTTCACGATGCTGCTTCATCTGCCGCGGATGGAGGGGTACGGATGCGGACCTCGCGTCAAGAACGGGCCTGCCTTGGCCGGGCATGGTGCCGAGGCCGTTCGCGAGGCGATCGCGCGCACGATCACCACCTTGCCCAAACAACTGCGACGATCTCTGACCTGGGACCAGGGATCGGAGATGAGCCAGCATGCACGCCTGCGGATCGATACGGGCCTCACCGTCTACTTCTGCGATCCGCACAGCCCCTGGCAGCGCGGGACCAACGAGAACACGAACGGGCTGCTACGCCAGTACTTCCCAAAAGGGACCGACCTGAGCGGCCACGACCCGGACGAAGCTGTAGCGAGAGCTCTCAACGCGCGCCCTCGCAAGACACTGGGCTGGAAAATGCCAGCCGAAACGCTTGACCGGCTCCTACAAGGGACTCACACATTGCCCGTTGCGACGACCGCGTGAATCCGCCCAATACCTGTCGATCCGCTACACTGAGCGGCTCGCCCAGGCCGGTGTCGATCCGTCCGTCGGCAGCGTCGGCGACAGCTACGACAACGCTCTGGCCGAGACGATCAACGGCCTGTTCAAAGCCGAGGTGATCCATCGGCGTGGGCCGTGGCGGTCGTTCGAGGCCGTGGAGTTCGCCACCCTCGAATGGGTCGACTGGTTCAACTCGCGCCGCCTGCTCGGACCGATCGGGAATATCCCTCCCGCCGAGGCCGAAGCGCGTGACTCAGCCCAGACCGAGGCGCAAACCTCGGCAGCCTGACCCAAACCCACCCCCCTCCGGGAAGCTCGGCGCGGTCCAATCCATCAATGATTCCATAATTCTGGCGCTTTCGATGCGGATGACGACGCGTGAAAATTCGGAGCCGTCATGTCCGCGATCGACCGAGAAGTGGTGTCTAAACCGCTGCAGAGAAGTCAGATGGAGTCCTACCTCCACGTCCTGCATGCATTGATACTGCGGGACATGCGCACACGCTTCGGCGGGTCGCATTGGGGTTACATGATCGTCGTGCTCTGGCCGGTCGCGCACGTCTTCATGCTCGTGCTGATCTACGTCACGCGCAATGTGCCTGCGCCGATTGGTGACAGCCGCGCATTATTCTTCGCAAGCGGTGCAGTGCCGGCGCTTGTCTTCCAGTACGTCTCGCGCGAGGTCATGAAGGCCGTTCTGACCAATCGCCCGTTGACCTACTACCCACAGGTGAAACTGTTCGACGTCATCTTCTCCCGGATTCTCGTCGAGATCGTCACCGGCTTCCTGGGGCTGCTCACGGTGTCAGCGATCCTCATAGCGGCCGGCATCAATCCGGTGCCGATTGATCCGTTCACATCGATGTGCGGTTACCTCGCAGCCATCCTGCTCGGCATCGGCTTCGGCACGATTAACGTTAGCATCGTCGCCTTCTTCCCGGCCTGGATGATGGGCAGCATCCTGTTCACAGTCGTAATCTATATCACCAGCGGCGTGATGTTTTTGCCGAACTTCCTTCCGAATGAGATTTACGATATCCTGAAATACAACCCGGTCGTTGGCATCATCGAGTGGGTTAGGCTTGGATATTATCCCAATTTGTCATTAGAGATCGATTATTACTATATTATATTGTTTTCTCTTTCATTAATGACGATTGGCTTACTGCTGGAAAAGCACGTCGTCCGGAAAAGAACCTAGCAGGCTGCTGCAGAAGTCGCTGGCGAGTTTGATTTGGAGATGATTCACTCTGTCTGGGAGATCGGCGGGGGGTGAGCGATGCGCGGATGCGAGGATCGGTCGGAGAGCCTGTTCAGCTACGTCCGCCTGGAGGAACGCGTACCGGCCGATCATCCTCTGCGTCCGATCCGGGCGCTGGCGGACGAGGTTCTGGCCGGGCTGAACGGCCGCTTCGAGAGCCTGCACTCGGATGGGGCGGCCCTCGATCCCGCCGGAGATGCTGCTGGGGCCTGTCGCAAACGCGAACGCGCCTTCGTTCACGGATCGTTATCCATCCCTGACCAGCTTGCCGCCTCCGCCTTGGAGCCGGCCTATGATCCTGTCCGCCATCGCCGCGAAGCTGAAGCAGCGCG